>CAMBCW010000111.1 GCA_945864925.1 uncultured Clostridia bacterium | reverse complement strand
AGATTCCTCTACGTCTCGTGGGCTCGGAGATGTGTATAAGAGACAGTTATAAGGCGGAGGCATGGGCCTGGAGCAGGGAGGACAATGCAGCTGCCTGCACGGCGGCCAGGGTCTGGCCGCCCTACGGACGCATGATGTGCTGGGTTCAGCCCCGGAGCCGTGCCTGCGCCTTATAATCGAGAAACAAAAAGAGAACTTCAGAGAGAAAGGAAGATCAACTTGCGCAAGAAGAAACCTGACGGGTCTGCTGTGAACAGCCAGCTGATTCGCCGTCCCATCCAGCGTTGGTTCCCGCTGTTTATCCTGCCGGTGTTCATCTGCTTCTGCATCGGCTTCGTGTGGCCCTTCCTCCAGGGCATCTACCTGTCCTTCTGCACCTTCAACATCCCCAAGGACGCCACTTGGGTGGGCCTGCAGAACTATGCCAAGGTGTTCCAGGATCCCAGCTTTTCCCATGCGTTCTGGAATACGGCGGCCTTTGCCGTGGTTTCCATCATCCTCATCAATGTGTTCGCCTTCTTCGTGGCCTACGCCCTGACCCAGAAGATGCGGGGCTCCAACCTGTTCCGCACCGTGTTCTTTATGCCCAACCTCATCGGCGGCGTGGTTCTGGGCTACATCTGGTCCATGATTTTTGACGGTATCCTGCGCCGGTACGGCACCTATCTGACCGCCAACGCCACCTACGGCTTCTGGGGCCTGGTGATTCTGGTGGCCTGGCAGCAGATCGGCTATATGATGATCATCTACATCGCCGGCCTGCAGGCGGTGCCCAGCGACATGCTGGAGGCGGCCAAGATCGACGGCGCCACCGGCAGCCAGACGCTGTTCAAGGTCATCATCCCCAACGTCATGCCCTCCATCACCATCTGCACCTTCCTGACCCTGACCAACAGCTTCAAGCTCTTCGACCAGAACCTGGCCCTGACCGGCGGTCTGCCCCAGGTGGTGGATAAGGCGGCCAAGATGAAGGTCAACATGACAGAGCTGCTGGCCCTGAATATCTACTCCACCTACAATATCAATAAGAACTGGCATGGCGTGGCCCAGGCCAAGGCTGTCATCTTCTTCATTCTGGTGGCGGTTCTGGCCCTGTCCCAGCAGTATGCAACCCGCAAGAAGGAGGTACAGCAGTAATGAAAGTCAAGAAATACTCCACTGCCAGTACAATTCTGACCATTGCCTTCGCGCTGGTCTGCGTGTTGTGGATCCTGCCCATTGTGGAAGTCATCATCAACTCTCTGAAAACCAACGACGCCATCAACACCAGCGTCTTTGCCCTGCCGAACTCCAACACGTTTGTGGGCCTGAGCAACTATGTGAAGGGCCTGTCCTTCGGCAACTATCCCTTCCTGAAGTCTGCGTTCTACAGCGTGTTCATCTCCGTGGTTTCCACGGTGCTGATTCTGCTGTGCTGCTCCATGGCCGCCTGGTATATCGCCCGGGTGGACAGCGCCTTTGCACGGTTCTTCTACTACCTGTGCCTGTTCTCCATGATCGTCCCCTTCCAGATGGTCATGTTCACCCTGACCTCCACCGCCGACAACCTGAAGCTCAACACCCCCTGGACCATTCCCGTGATCTATCTGGGCTTCGGCGCCGGCCTGGCCATCTTCATGTTCGTGGGCTTTGTCAAGGGCATGCCCCTGGCCATTGAGGAAGCGGCCGCCATCGACGGCTGCGGCCCCGTGCGGACCTTCTTCAACGTGGTGATTCCCATGCTGAAGCCCACCATGATCTCCGTTGGTATTCTGGAACTCATGTGGGTCTGGAACGACTATCTGCTGCCCTACCTGGTGCTGGATATCACCAAATACCGCACCATTCCCATCCATGTGCAGTATCTGAAGGGCAGCTACGGCACCGTGGATCTGGGTGCCACCATGGCTGTCATTATGATGGCGATCCTGCCCATCATCATTGTCTACCTGTTCTGCCAGAAATACATCATCAAGGGCGTTGCAGCCGGCGCCGTGAAAGGATGAGTCCCCATGACCATTAAGGACCTGGCGCGGGAATCCGGCTATTCTCTGGGCACCGTTTCCCGGGTTCTCAATGGCCATCCCAATGTCAGCGAAAAGGCCCGCCGGGCTGTCATGGCTGTGGTGGAGGCCCAGGGCTTTGAGCTCAACAGCAATGCCAAAAATCTCAAACAGAGCCAGGGCGACAGCATCCTGATTGTGGTCAAGGGCCGCGGCAACGAGCTGTTTGCCAGCATGGTGGAGCAGTACCAGGACATATTTTCCCGGACGGCTTATCCGCTGATCATCGATTACATCGACGAGTTGGACAGCGAAGTGCGCCGGGCGGGGGTCCTCTGCCGGGAAAAGAAACCTCTGGGGGTGCTGTTCCTGGGAGGTACCCACCACAATTTCCTGGAGGAGTTCTCCAAGATTCAGGTGCCGTCGGTGCTGGTCACCGGCAGCGCCCGGAATCTGGGGTTCGGCAACCTGTCCAGCGTCTGCGCGGATGACTGCAAGGGCGCAGCCTGCGCCGTGGAGCACCTGCTGCACAGCGGCCACCGGCAGCTGCTGGTTCTGGGCGGCGACCTGACCCGATCCGATACCAGCCGCAACCGCTATAACGGCTGTGTGGAGGCTTTCCGCCGCTATGGCCTGGATTTCAAGGATCCATGCTATTACACCTGCCGGTATTCCTATCAATCCGGCTATGAAACCATGAAACGGGCACTGGATGACGGAGCGACCTGCACGGCAGTGTTTGCCATGGCCGACGTCATCGCCATCGGCGCCATCCGGGCCATCCGTGAGCGGGGCCTGCGGGTGCCGGAGGATATTTCCGTAGTGGGCTACGACGGCCTGGCCATTGGAGATTTCCTGCAGCCCCGGCTCTCCACGGTCGCCCAGCCCATCGAGGCCATGGCGCAGCGGAGCGCCGCTCTGCTGCTGGAACAGATCGAGCGTCATATGCCCGCCAGTCATGAGACCATTCCCTTCTCCCTGGCCCGCAAAGAAAGCGTCCGGGAGATCTGAGACAGTTTTCCTTCCCTCTGCGTTACCATGGCGCGGGGCCTCCGGCCCCGCAGCCATCTGTCTGAGTCCGTTGGTATGGAGAAAAGGCCGGAGGCCTGCGGAGGCAGAAGAAAATGCGATGGAAGCGTGCCCCTTCCCAATTTGAATCCCCCTTTGGAGGTGCTCTCCATGAAACGAAGCAGCGGCATTTTGCTGCATATCACATCTCTGCCATCCCCCTATGGGATTGGAAACCTGGGCCAGGCTGCCCGGGACTTTGTTGATTTTCTCAGCGCGGCGAAGCAGCACTACTGGCAGATTCTGCCGATTTCGCCCACAGGCTACGGCGACTCGCCCTACCAGTCTGCCTCGGCCTTTGCGGGGAATCCCTATCTGCTGGATCCGGACGCCTTTGTGGCGGAGGGCCTGCTGACCCGGGAAGATCTGGACCAGACCTGGGGCCTGCGTCCGGAGGAAACGGATTATGGACGGATGTATGAAAAGCGGCTGCCTATGCTGCGGCGCGCTTTTCAAAATGCCCATGAGACGACAGATTTTGACGATTTCTGCAGAGCGCAGGCCGGCTGGCTGGATGACTACGCTCTGTTTATGGCGGTGAAGGCCAAATTCGGCGGCGGTCCCTGGCTGGACTGGGACGCGGACATCCGCCTGCGGCAGCCCAAGGCCATGGCCCGGTATCGCCGGGAGCTGGCGGAGGAGATTCGGTTCCACCAGTGGCTCCAATACCGCTTTTTTGGCCAGTGGCAGGCCCTGCGGGCGTATGCCAACAGCCGGAATATTGCCATCATCGGGGATATTCCCATCTATGTGCCCATGGATTCCGCCGATGTTTGGAGCAATCCCGCCGCATTCCAGCTGAACCGCAGCCGCAGGCCGCGGGTGGTGGCCGGCTGCCCGCCGGACGCCTTTACCCGGGACGGCCAGCTCTGGGGCAATCCCATCTACAACTGGGACGCCATGGCTGCCGACGGGTTTTCCTGGTGGCTGCAGCGCATCGGCGCCGCCGCCCGGTTCTTCGATGTGATCCGCATCGACCACTTCCGGGGAATCGAAAGCTACTGGAGCATTCCGGCCCACCACAAAACGGCCCGCCATGGCAAATGGGTCAAAGGCCCGGGCATGGCCTTGGTGGACGCCATCAAGAATGCCTATCCCCAGGTTCGGTTCATCGCTGAGGACTTGGGCTATCTGACGCCGGAGGTCCTGGCCCTGGTGAAGGGATCCGGCTTCCCCGGCATGAAGGTGCTGGAGTTCGCCTTTGACAGCCGGGAGCCCAGCGATTACCTGCCCCATAAATATGACGAGAACTGCGTTTGCTACACCGGCACCCATGACAACGCAACCCTGCGCCAGTGGTATGAGGAGAGCAGCGAAAAAGATTTGGACCGGGCCTATGCCAGGAAGTATATGGGCATTTCGGAAGGGGAAGACTTCTGTGAGGCCATCATCCGCTTGGGCATGGAGTCCAAGGCCGGCGTGTTTATGACCCAGATGCAGGACTATCTGGATCTGGACGGCCGCAGCCGCATGAACGTCCCCGGTGAGCTCAACGCCCACAATTGGCGCTGGCGTATGCTGCCCGGCGCAGCCAACGATCAGTTGGCGGAGAGAATTGCGGCCTTGACCGAGGCCGCCGGCCGTGCATAAGCAGCGGAGGAAAAAGTAATTTTGTGTCGAAAGATGCAGTTTTCTGCTTGCAATTGGACCGCGATCTCAGTATAATTGCGAATCAGGAAATCTCCGGCCTCCCTGTGCCCGGCGGCGCCCCATGAAAGCGGACGTCGGGGCCGACTTCTCTTGAATTTTCTTGTTAGGAGTACATCTATGAGCTATAATGTCAATACCATCATTGCCAACACCGAGGCGCTTCTGAAGCTCCGCCACGACGAGACCCTCATCTCCACCACGCCCCAGCGGCTCCATGACTGCCTGGGCACGGCGGTGATGATGGCCATCAACGAGAACTGGACCGCCAGCAAAAAGCGGCGGGAGAGCAACCGGAAGGCCTATTATTTCTCCGCCGAGTATCTGATGGGCCGGCTGGTCTATTCCAACCTGTTCAACCTGGGTATCCTGGATCAGGTCAAAGCGGCCCTGGCCCAAAAGGGTGTGAATCTGGCAGAGCTGGAGGACATTGAGGACGCAGCTCTGGGCAACGGCGGCCTGGGCCGTCTGGCAGCCTGCTTCCTGGACAGTGCCGTGACCTGCGGCATCCCCCTGTCCGGCTACGGCCTGCGCTACCGCTTCGGCCTGTTCAAGCAGAGCTTCGACGAACGCGGCTCCCAGAAGGAGGAGGCCGACGACTGGACCCGCTACGGCGATCCCTGGAGCTACCGCCGGGATAAGCACGCCGTCAAGGTGAAATTCGCCGACCAGACCGTCATTGCCGTACCCTATGACATGCCCATCATCGGCTACAACACCGACAACATCGGCACCCTGCGCCTGTGGCAGTGCGAGCCGGAGCGGGAGCTGGACTTCGACGCCTTCAACGCCCAGGACTATGCCCGCGCCCTGGCGGAGAAGAACAAGGCCGAGGACATCACCCGGGTGCTGTACCCCAACGACTCCACCTATGAGGGCAAGCAGCTGCGCATCAAGCAGCAGTACGTCCTGTGCAGCGCCTCCCTGCAGGATATCCTGCGGGTCTACCGCTCCACCCACGGCAGCGATCTCAGCGGCCTGAGCCGGTTTGTGGCCGTGCAGCTCAACGACACCCATCCCGCCATGTCCATCCCCGAACTGATCCGCCTGCTGATGGCCGACGGCATGGAGTTCGAGCAGGCCTTCCAGGTGGCGAAAAACACCTTCTCCTACACCAACCACACGGTCATGAGCGAGGCTCTGGAGAAATGGAATCTGGATCTGCTGGCCTCCGTGGTGCCGGAGATTGTGGAGATCATCAAGAAGATCGACGCCCGGTGCAGAGCGGACCACCCGGAGCTGTTTATCATCAAGGATCATCAGGCCCATATGGCCAATCTGTCGGTCTATGTGTCCACGGCGGTCAACGGCGTGGCGGAGATTCACTCCGAAATCCTCAAGCGCGACCTGTTCAAGGACTGGTATGCGGTCTATCCCAAGCGGTTCCAGAACAAGACCAACGGCATCACCCCCCGGCGGTGGCTGGGCCTGTGCAATCCCGAGCTGACAAAGCTCCTGGAGCAGTATGTCAGCCCCGGCTTCCTGACCCGTCTGGATTGGCTGCAGGTGCTCAAACCCCTGGTGGACAGCGAGATTGTCGAGCAGTTCAACCAGGTCAAGCGCGCCAAGAAGGAGCAGCTGTGTCAGGTGATTGCCAAGCGCGAGGGCGTGGAGCTGAATCCGGACTTTGTCTTTGACGTTCAGGTCAAGCGGCTCCACGAGTACAAGCGGCAGCTGATGAACGCCTTGTCCATCATGGACATCTACCTCAGCCTCAAGGACGGCAGCCTGACAGACTTCACCCCCACGGTGTTCGTCTTTGGCGCCAAGTCCGCCCCCGGCTACCAGCGGGCCAAGGCCATCATCCGCTATATCAACCAGGTGGCAAAGCGCATCAACAACGATCCCGATGTGGCCGACCGCATGAAGGTGGTCTTTGTCCAGAACTATAACTGCTCCTACGCCGAGCACATCATCCCCGCCGCCGATATCTCCGAGCAGATCTCCCCGGCCGGCACGGAAGCCTCCGGCACGGGCAACATGAAGTTCATGCTCAACGGCGCCGTGACCCTGGGTACCCTGGATGGCGCCAATGTGGAGATTGTGGAGCAGGCCGGCAAGGAGAATAACTACATCTTCGGCGCCACGGTGGAGGAACTGGAGTCCATCCGGGACACCTATGATCCCATGGCCATCTACAATGCCGACGCCCATATCCGCCGGGCTGTGGATACTCTGGTGGACGGCACGGTCCCCACGGACGACGAACTCAAGGAGCTGCACCACGCCCTGCTCCATGGCGCCAGCTGGCACAAGGCTGACCACTACTACACCCTCAAGGACTTTGCCTCCTACCAGGCCGCCCGTCTCCAGGCCAACCGGGACTACCGGGACCGCCAGGCCTTTGGCCGCAAGTGCCTGATGAACGTGGCCTCCGCCGGCAAGTTCTCCTCCGACCGCACCATCCGCCAGTACGCTGAGGAAATCTGGCACGTCTGAGATCGGAAACACCCAATTGTTAACCCCCGTTGCTTGCGCAACGGGGGTTCTTTTGCTATGATGGAAACAGAAATTCAAGGAGGTTCATGCAATGCTGTGTCACAACCTGAAAACTCTGCGCACGGAGCGGGGATTGTCTCAGGAGGAGTTGGCAGCCAGGCTGTCAGTCGTCCGGCAGACTGTGTCCAAGTGGGAGAAGGGGCTGTCGGTGCCGGATTCGGAGATGCTGGTCCGGCTGGCGGAGGTCTTTGATGTGCCCGTGGGAACCCTGCTGGGGGAGGACCTGCAGCCGGAACAGGAAAAATCCGAATTGCAGCAGCTCTCCGAGAAGCTGGAGAATCTCAACGCTATGATGGCTCAGCGCAATGCCCGCAGCCGGACGTTGATGAAAATAGCGTCCATCTGCATGATTGTGGCCGCATCGGTGTATGCGGTGGTGGAGCTGCTGCCTTTGGTTCTGATTGCGGCGACAGTGGCGAAATCCAGCGGGAAATCCGGCGCTGTCGGCATCATCGGCGGCGCCGATGGGCCCACTGCCATCTTTGTGACGTCTCCCAGCTGGGTGCAGATGGCTGTCGGTGCGACGATCTGCGCTGCAGTGCTGACTGTCGGAATCATCCTGTTGAAAAAATCCAAACGGCAGTAAAAACAGACTGCTCCGGCCTTATGA
>CAMBCW010000110.1 GCA_945864925.1 uncultured Clostridia bacterium | reverse complement strand
TACGAGCTTCCTCTACGTCTCGTGGGCTCGGAGATGTGTATAAGAGACAGCTCCGTAACAGGACTTCCGGTATACAGGGATTCTTTTTCGGTAATCTGAATTTCCGTGCTGCAGACCTGCAAAAGGAAATCCGGCGGGAACCGCTTTGGGAATTCGTTCTGCAAAAAGTTGTCTGGAATACTTCCCTGATAATAGGCGCAGCCTGGTTCGTTGGGATTGTACCTTGTGTTTTCATCCAACAGGAACTTACGAACCAGGAGCACGCGGTCAGAACCGTATCCCTCCAATACATAGTAAGGGACGAACGTATGATTCTCAGGAAGATAGATGGTATACGCTGCTTCCTGCTTGCCGCGTTGATAGGCCAGGTTCTGAATGGTTCGTTCGTGGGCTGCGCACCCACTGAGGTGGAACGGTACGAAAAGAAAGGAGACTGCCGATAGGAGCAGTGTGATTGTTTTACGCATGACACCAAGCCTTTTAGAATGCGTGTGCTCAGAAACCATCTGGTTTCTGAGCACACTGTGTTGAAAAGCGAATGCTTACATTGGGATCAGCTGCCTAAATAGTTTCGGATGATCTGTGCAACCTGTGCGCGTGTGGCAGTCCCCAGCGGATCCAGGATCCCGTTGCCGACGCCATTGATAATCTTGTTTGCAACGGCCCACTGTACGGCGTCCTTTGCCCAGTCAGAG
The DNA here is from genome assembly GCA_945864925.1 of uncultured Clostridia bacterium. Taxonomy (GTDB): domain Bacteria; phylum Bacillota; class Clostridia; order Oscillospirales; family Oscillospiraceae; genus Avoscillospira. Next base: position 7,119 of record CAMBCW010000110.1, on the reverse strand, counting down.
ACGCTCTGCGCATCAGAGAATGCTGCCAGATTGCTCCGGGCTGTATCATCCTTTCCGCAATAAGCATGGTAGCGGAAAAGGATGGTGGCCATCTGCTCTCTGGTGATTGCATCGTTTGGCTTGAACAGGCTGTCGCTATAGCCGAGCACAATCTTGTTTGCGACGGCCCAGTTCAGTGCATCTTCGTACCAGGCGTTTGCTTCCACGTCAGTAAAGGACAGGCTGCCTGCACAATCCGGCTTGCCTTCCATGTTGTACAGAATTTGCACGAGCATGGCTCTGGTCAGCGTTCCGTTCGGCTCAAATGTCGTCGCACCGGTTCCGGCCATATAGTTGTTTTCAAGGACAAAGTCGATGGCTTCGTGATACCACAGGTCGGTGTTGACATCTGCAAAGCGAATGCTGGGGCAGTCTTTTTCAGCCGACTGAGATGGGGGAGTGGAAGGAACATTTGCTCCCTCTTCAAAGATGGCAAGAATCTCGACGTCTTCCTCCGGCATGGTGAACCAGGTGTTCGGACTGCTGGCGTCGTCAATTTGGCCAGAGCTGGCTTCCCAGGAAGCAAACACATATCCGGGGTTTGCTTCCGCTGCAAGGTTCACTTTGACTCCGGCCGGGACTACTACATCCACATTCTGAACGGTTCCTCCGCTGGAAGCAGAGAAGGTCAGACTGTATGTCTCGGCAGTCCCGAATTTAGCAGTGAAGGCAGCATCTCTGGTCACCGGGAAGCGATATGTTTCCGCTGTGGAGACAAGCGCCACATCTTCATACCAGCCAAGGAAGTTCACACCGTTCTGGGGGAATGCCTGCAGCTGCGCAAAGGTGCCATGTCCATAGGTGCCGCTGCCGCTGACCACGCCGTCCCCTTCCACAGTCACAGCAACGCTGTGGGTACTCTGTGCGTCATATCCTGTGAGGCTGTCGGAAGGTGTAACCGTCGTCTGATTATACCGGACTTGATACTGTGCCAGGGAACCATTTTCGGAAACAGTCGTCCGCTCCTGCTCTGTCAGCTTCGGTACGATTGCCGTAATCTGATCGCCGGTCTGCACTGGGATGTTGTAGTAGTCCAGCAGTCTGTTGACCGAGGAGGTGCTGAAGTAGTATTCCTGGATCGCGAGGTTCACACTGCCGTCTGCCGTAGCGGAGGCCCGAACCTCATAATCCTCGTCCGGCGGAAGCATAACGATTTTTTCACCGTTGATGTTGACAAAGGCGGGAATGGAGCTGCCATCGACGGTCTGAGCTTCATCGCCGATGATGGCCGCCACCAGGCTTCCGCTGTTGTCATAGACATGGATATCAACAGGGCAGTTGATATGTACGATACGGGTGAGCTGGGAGAAGTTCGTCTTGTCTGCGCCGCCGGGATAATAGCTATCCAGAGACATCATCCAAGCCAGCGTAATTTCAGAGTAGTGTGGCTGGATTAAGCCGCCGGCTATACCCAATCCGATCAGATTTCCGATGGATTGAATGGCGGTAGCGTCGTGGGCCAGCAAGTCGTCCACTGCGGACTCCAGCATCCGGTAAAGCAGGTCGGACAGAGAATCCTTGAGTCCGACCACCCAACGGACGGTGCCCCAGAGGTCCGAATCCGACAGGACGTCCGCCACAAATGCGTCAATGTTTTTCTGGATATCCTTTTTCCGATTCTCCAGGGAGTAGAACGGGTTCAGGCTGAACGCAGGCGACACGATCTCGCAGATTCGATCGAAGGTCAATTCTGCAAAGAACTTGTCCAGGAACTCTTCCGCTGTGATTCCTTCGCTGGCCAGATCCGTCAGGCTCCCGCCATTCAGAAGCGCCATGATCTCCCGAATGCCTGCCTGCCAGTCTGCCACATAGACCGTCCGAGACTCAAACAGACCATTGGCTACAAAATCAATGGTGGTTTGCAGTGCGTAGCTCGTCGCCACATCGTAGTCAATTTTTTCGATAAAGGGATCTCCACCGGGCAAGAATTTGGACCAGTTGATCTGGATGCGGTACTGCGGAACAGTTTCTGCGATTTTGTAGTACGAATACGCAGAGTCCATCCCATCAAACTTATCCAGAATCTTCAGCATGGGATTCAAATACTTCGTTCTGAAATATGACACCGACGCCTGATTGGGAATCCATTCGTCCGAGTTGTATCGCGAGAAATTCCAGGCAGAAGGGGCCACCAGAGGAACAATGTCGTTGACGTTGACGATATTGTGAATGTTGGAATAATTGCCGCTGGAGGTTTTGCTCTTCATGGCGCCCTGCGGGGGCTCAAAGGCATACACGAACAGATCGTCATAGGCAACGGTTGCGCCGTTATCCAACGTATAGACGCCGTCAACCATATTCGAATCGAGTTCGCCGCCGACCATATTTGCAGTCACACCGGCCCGGCTGTAACCGACAACCCACAGCTTGATGGGACCGGTGATTTGCTGCTCTGCGAGGTAAGTATTCAGGAAACTCAGTGTGTTTTCCTTTGCCCTGGTGAATCCATCATGGTCATCTCTGGAGCCCATGGTGAAATTGCTGGCCCACTCCTGTTCATATCCGCAGCCCCGGATGGCCAGGGCCACCAGGGTGCTGCCATCGCGCAGCGTCTTGTTGGCCGCGACAAGGCCGATGGAGTCTTTGGTGGGAGCGGCGCTCCAGAACTCATTGACATCAAAGGAAGACGCAGGGAATCCAAGACCGGGATAATCTTCGTCGCCTTCTTTGCCGCACAGCAAATCTTTGGCGTTTTTCCACTTGGCGTTGGTGGAAGACGTATTGGTGGTCCACACGGTCCCAGTTTCCTCACTGGCGCAGGAGGAAAGCTCAAAAGCAAGGGACATGGTCCTCAGGTGGGGATTACTGACCGTGGAGCTTTCCAGGAAATAGTCATCGGAATAATAGCAGACTCCAACCTCATCCTTCTTGAGGGAACCGCTCCATTTGAACTTACTTTCGATAATATTGTTGCTTACAATGTCATCAGCGACATCGCCAAAGGTAAATTCCAGATCATCCGGATCCGCTACCGGATAAAAATACTCCTCCGACGTTGCCAGATCCGATGCCGTCAGCTTGAAAAATTCCACGACATCTTTGCCTTCCGCGGGCATATCCTCCATGGTCTGGAAAAGGCCAATGGAATACAGCGTGGCCTGTTTCTTCAGCTCCTCTGCAACAGAAATTGCATGATTGGCATAGGCGTAGAGACGGACTTGCGTATCTATGCGGCGCCAATTGCTGCCGACAGTCTCTCCGTTGTATATTCCTTCGTAGCTGTAGTCACCGTTGTTGGTCATACCGGTTGTAAACAGCACAACGTTCTTTCGGACATTTTCACCGGATGGAATGTCTGTCAGCAGAAGATTGGCTTCTTCCAATCCTGCGGAAATATCGCGGACATTGTCAGATGCAGACAATCCGTCTACTTTGCTTTTCAGCGTGTCTGCATCTGTTGTGAAACCAGATACGGTGCTTGCCGTAGCTTTGAACGATACAAGCGCGACGTAGTTTGTTCCATCTGCCTTGTCAAGGGAATCGATAAACTTCGTCGCTGCTTTTTTCACATACTCAATCGCCGTATTGGCTGTGTAGATTGTTTGACCACCCGCACCAACAAAACCAGCAGAATTGGAAGTGTCCAGTACAAGCACTGTGTACCGCTCCAGCGTCTCCTCCTCGGCTGCCATTGCCGAGATCGGCAGCATTCCCAGTATCATCATGATACACAGGAGTATGGATATTACTCTCTTGCTCTTTAACATGCCCTCTCCTCCAAAGTTGTTGTATCGCATTTGTTAAAAGGTCTACAGCTCTCTCTCCTTTTCACTGCTCAATTACACTATACAATATCTGTTTGTTGATTGCAAGATATTACCAAATAAAATATGGCATTGTTTCTGGCTTTTGTTCCATGAACAGCCATAATCTCCGAAAAGTCCCCACAGACGGACGAAAAAAACCAGGGGCACGCACCTGATACAGCGGATTAAACTGCATCGGGTGCGTGCCTCTGGAGATCCATGACAGGCAAGTCCGGCTTTGAAAATAGGTCAATTCCTGGAGACAGCCATTTTTTTCCATTTTCCGCTGCGATAGCGCAGAACAAAGAAGGTGATCCGCACAAACCAGTCCACAAACATGGCCATCCAGATGCCCAGCACGCCAAAACCGCCTTTGGTGGCCAGCAGGGCGCCCAGAAGCAGACGGAACAGCCACATGGACAAACTGGACACCACCATGGCGTAGGCAGTGTCACCGGCGGCCCGAAGGGTCTGGGGGAAGGTAAAGGCCATGGGCCAGAAGATGACGCTCATAATGCCGTGCATCCAGATGATCTGGAAGGCCAGATCATTGGCCTCTGCGGAGACATGGTAGATGGACAGAATCAAAGGCGTGGCAGACAGAAGGACCACGTTGGTCAGGAACATGGCGCCGTAGGTGGCCAGCAGGAGCTTCCTTGTGTAGTACCGCACGCCGTCGTAGTCCTGCTGGCCTACGCACTGGCTGACCACTGTAATCAGGGCCATGCCGATGGCGTTGCCGGCCAGGCATTGAAAGGCGCCGATGGTATTGCCGATGGCGTTGGCTGTGATGGAGGCTGTGCCAAACTGGGATGCCACACTGAGCAGCAAAATCTTGCCCAGTTGGAACAGACTGCCTTCAATGCCGTTGGGAACGCCGGTGCGCACGATGCTGCGGATCACGGGACCGTCATAGGACAGGCGGAAGTTCCGGGACAGGTGCACCGGCAGCTGCTGGTCCCGCAGCAGCCAGATGACGGCTGCCGCTGCGAAGACCCGGGAGATCAGAGTCGGCAGCGCCACACCGGCCACGTTCCAACGCAGGCCAAAAATCAGGATCGCATTGCCGGCCACATTGATCAGATTCATCACAAAGGAGATCTGCATAGAGATTTTGCTGTTGCCCATGACCCGGAACAGGGCTGCGCCGGCGCTGTAAACTGCCAGGAAGGGAATGGACAGCTCCACAATATTAAAGTAGATTTCCGCACTGGCGGCCACATCCGGCTCCACCGCGCCGAAGAGCACATGGATTATGCAGCTTCGCAGAGCATACATCAGCGCCGTCACAGCCAGAGACAGCGCCGCCATAAACAGCAGCAGTTGTTCCGCCGACCGCTGGGCCCGGTCCGGCTCCCGCATGCCCAGCAGCTGCCCGGTGACAATGGCGCCGCCGGTGGCCAGGGCTGAGAAGGTGTTGACCAGCAGTACGTTCACCGTGTCCACCAGGGAGACAGAGGAAACCGCTGCTTCTCCGACGCTGGCCACCATCAGGGAGTCTGCCAGGCCCACCGTGACAGCCAGCAGCTGCTCAATGATCAGCGGGATCAGCAGCCGCCCCAAATCCCGGTTGCTGAATAAACGTTCCTTCTGCAATTCCATAGGAAATTCGCCTCGTTTCCGCAATATTGTAGCAGAAACTGGCCGTTTGTCAATGGATTTTTCCTGGCTTTCCTCTACCCTTCCGCAGCGGGCTGTGGTACAATAAAAGAAAACGCAAAGGGGAGGATCTTCATGAAATTGCTGTTCAAGGGCGGCCGGGTGGTTTCCGGCTCCGGCGCTGCGGCCATGGATGTGCTGGTGGACGGCGAGACCGTTGTCCAGCTGGGGCAGGATCTGGCCTGCCCGGAGGCACAGGTGGTGGATGTGACGGGGAAGCTGCTGTTTCCCGGCTTCATCGACGCCCACACCCATTTTGACCTGGATGTCTGCAACACCACCACGGCAGATGACTTTGCCACGGGCACCAAAGCGGCGCTGCGGGGCGGCACTACCCTGGTCATTGACTTTGCCTGCCCCAACAAGGGGGAGACCCTGGCCTATGGCCTGAAGCTGTGGCATGAGAAGGCCGACGGCAAATCCGCCTGCGACTATGGCTTTCATATGACCATTGACGACTGGAATGAGCAGATCCGGGCGGAAATTCCGGACATGCTGGCGGCAGGGATTCCCTCCTTTAAGATGTATATGACCTACCCGGCCATGATGATCGGGGACCGGGACATGTTCTCCGCCCTGCAGGAGCTGGGTAAGTATGGCGCCATTGCCGGCGTCCACTGCGAGAACGCCGGGGTCATTGACGCGCTCATCGCCCAGAAGAAGGCCGCCGGCGAGACCGGCCCCGCCAGCCATCCTGTCACCCGTCCCAATGTCCTGGAGGCCGAGGCTGTAGCCAGTCTGCTGCGGATGGCCCAGGTGGCAGATGTCCCGGTGGTCATCGTCCACCTGTCCACCAAGGAAGCTCTGGCTGAAGTCCGGGCTGCCCGGGAGCGGGGACAGCGGGTCTATGTGGAGACCTGTCCCCACTATCTGCTGCTGGACGAGAGCCGCTACTTCCAGCCGGACTATTCCGACGCCGCCCGGTATGTCTGCGCACCGCCCCTTCGGACGGCGGCAGACCAGGACGCTCTGTGGGCGGCCCTGGCTGACGGCACCGTGCAGACCGTCGCCACAGACCACTGCAGCTTCACCCTGGCGCAGAAGGAAGCCGGCAGGGGCGATTTCACCAAAATTCCCGGAGGACTGCCCTCCGTGGAGAGCCGGGGCATTCTCCTGTGGTCCGAAGGCGTGGCCAAGGGCCGTATCACGGAGGGCCGGATGTGCCGGCTCCTGGCGGAGAATCCGGCGAAGCTCTACGGTGTCTGGCCCAGAAAGGGCGTTCTGGCTCCCGGCAGCGATGCGGACATCGTAGTGCTGGATCCCAATGCCAAGGGCCTTTTGACTGCCGCCGATCAGGCTGCCAACGTGGACTACTGCCCCTATGAGGGTTGGGAGACCTCCGGCGTCATGGAGCAGGTGTATCTCCGGGGCCAGCTGGTCGTGGACCACGGCGCGTTCCAGACCGGGCCGCAAGGTGTTTACATCCCCAGAAAGCCGGGAAAACTGGACTGAGCGCACAGCAAAAGCCTGCCGCAAAATTCGCAACATGCACAAAAAATGACCGCACCAAGGCTCCCCTGCGTAAGGGGCCGACTCCCCTTGTCAAGGGGAGATGTCGCGAAGCGACAGAGGGGATAGGGATGCTGTCACGGCGCAAGCCGTGACTGAGGGGTCGGTGCAGGCACGAACTGCCTGCACACAACCCCTCCGGCCCTTCGGGCCACCTCCCCTTGCA
>CAMBCW010000109.1 GCA_945864925.1 uncultured Clostridia bacterium | reverse complement strand
GTTTCCCGCTGTGGCGGAGCAATGAGGGCCTGGAACTGGTGGGACCTCGCTATTTCGGTGTGGACAGCGATTATATTCCTCTGGAAGAACGCTGCAAAGGAGGCTGCTGAGAGATGTATAAGCTTGGAATTGACGTAGGCGGCACCAACACCGATGCCGTCCTGATCGACGAAAACCTGCATGTGGTGGCATCGGTCAAGCAGCACACGACAGCCGATATCTATGACGGCATTCTGCATGCTGTCCGCGCAGTCCTCGACCAGTCCGGTGTGGACCGGGCTGAGATCGGCCAGGCCATGCTGGGCACCACCCAGTGCACCAACGCCATTGTGGAGCGCAAAAAGCTGGCGCCCATCGGAATCCTGCGGATCGGCGCACCGGCCAGCGCAGGGATTCCGCCCATGGTGGACTGGGCCGAGGATCTGAAGACCATTGCCGTCAAGACGGCCATCATCGGCGGCGGCTTTGAGTTTGACGGCAAGGAGCTGGCACCGCTGGATAAAGAGGCAGCCGGGGCATTTTTCCGGGAGCTGAAGGAAGCGGGCGTCCGTTCTGTGGCCATCTCCTGCGTGTTCTCCACGGTCCGAAACGATCACGAGCTGGAGGCTGCCAGGCTGTGCAAGGAGATCATGGGCGAGGAAGTCCATGTGTCGGTGTCCAGCGAAATCGGCTCCATGGGCCTCATTGAGCGGGAAAACGCCACCATTCTGAACGCGGCACTTTATCAGGTGGCGCAGTCCTTCACCGAGGGCTTTGCCAAATCTCTGGCGGATGAGGGTGTCACCAATGCCCAGGTGTATCTGTCCCAGAATGACGGTACCCTCATGACCATGGACTATGCCCGCCGCTATCCCATTCTGACCATTGCCTGCGGCCCCACCAACTCCATCCGGGGCGCCAGCTATCTGAGCCAGCTGAAGAACGCTGTGGTCATCGACGTGGGCGGTACGACCACGGATCTGGGTGTCATTCAGAACGGCTTCCCCAGAGAGTCCGGCGTTGCTGTGACCATCGGCGGCGTGCGAACCAATTTCCGGATGCCCGATGTGATTTCCATCGGTTTGGGCGGCGGCTCCATTGTCCGCCAGAAGGCCGATGGAACTGTGACCGTAGGCCCCGATTCGGTCGGCTACCAGATTACGGAAAAGGCCCTGTGCTTCGGCGGCGATACCTGCACCGCCACGGATATTGCTGTCCGCCTTGGCATGACCGAACTGGGCGACCGCTCCCTGGTCATGGGATTGGACGAGACGTTTGCCAGAAAGGCGCTGGACGCCATCCGTGCCCTGTGTGAAGATGCCATTGACGCCATGAAGGTGTCCTCTGAAGATGTGGATGTCATTTTGGTAGGCGGTGGATCCATCATTTTGCCGGAGAACCTGGCTGGCGCACGTCAGGTGGTCAAGCACGCCAATGGCGGTGTGGCCAATGCCATCGGTTCTGCCATTTCCAAGGTCAGCGGCACCTATGAGCAGCTGATCGACTATGATGTAACGCCGCGCGAAAAGGCACTGGCGCAGGCCCGTGCGGAAGCCGTGGAACTGGCCGTAGCTGCCGGCGCCGTCCGTGAGACTGTCGAAATTATCGACGCCGAGGACGTTCCTCTGCAGTACTATCCCGGCAATACCTGCCGCGTGAAGATCAAAGCAGCCGGCGATCTGGCCTGAGTGCCGCGGAAAGTTAAAGAATCTGTTTAAACGGCACCCCATTTGACGGACAGCATGCTGTCGGACAAAGGGGGTGCCGTTCAATTTGCTTTCGATGCGGTGCCAATTGGTGTGGTTGATCTTTCTGCAGCGTTCTGGTCATTTTCCCGGAGCAAATGGAGCAGATAGACCAGCGCCAGCAAGTCGGCAGTACCGCCGGGGGAGAGATTCCGCGCCGTGAACAATGAATCCATGGCCTGCAGCGCCTCTTTTTCGGGAAACGGATTTTTCTGCAGCAGGGCCTCGGCTTCTGCCTGGACCCACTGCTGGGTTTCATAATCGCTGCGGGCGATGATGTTGGTGTCCACAGTGGCGGCCAGCATGGCAAGAAGAGCGGCACAGCCGGCGTCATTGAGACTCAGACCGCGGGCCAATCCTGCCTCCAGCCTGGGCAGTCCAATCTGCAGGACAGCCGGGAAGCCGGCTTCAGCCTGCCCCCGGACGCCGGTGATGCCATGGCGCAGGTAGAGCCGCTGCCCGGCGGTTCGGGCCGTCTCCTCCGTCAGCCCCGCGTAGTCCCGGGCCACCAAACCGGCGGTCATCTGTGCGCACTGGTCCAGAATGATTTCCGGCTGGCACCATTGCGTCCGGTCCAGCCGCCCCAGGGCGCCGCACAGGATTCCCAAGGAGAAAATGGCGCCCTTGTGGGTGTTGACGCCACCGGTGGCCCAAAGCATTTCGCCTTCGGCCAGTTTTCCGGGGATGCGGAGCCGGGAGAAGGTCTCCGCCGGCGCCAGATCCCGGGTGTCATGGCCAATTTTGGTGCACTGCTCAAAATAGGGCCAAAGGGCAGCGGTGCTGGCCTGGAAGGTGAAAAAATCCATGTCCCGGTGGCTGCCGTTACTGACCCGGTCCACCAGACCGGGCTTTGGCGTTGCGGCCACTTCGTATAGCAGTGCCTGGCAGGCGAGGCGGGCGGCGGTTTTGGCATCGTCATCCCGGAGGGCGGCGTCCAGAATGGCGGCCGTTTTTTCCTGCAGTTGGGCTACCGTGTGGGCCCGGCTCCTGGCGCAGATCTGGGCCTGCCGCCCGCAGAGCAGACAGGTCCGGGCTTCCAGCCCCAGCTCCTGCCGTTCCACTTTTTGCCCGTTGGGCCGCAGCACATCCAGATCCAAAAGCCGGCCGACGGCGGTGTGGTCCTCCAGCTCTACGGTGATTGCCTTGAGGGTAAGAGGCTCCAAATTCAGTACATAGAAGGCCTCGCTGCCGGTCTTTTCCCGGATTTCTTCAAAATGGATGGGGGCAGTTCCCGCGGCCATCAGCTGCTGCTCCAACAACCGCTTGCCCAGGGCATAACCCTGGGCAATTTGACTGTTGTTCTTGACGGGACCTGCAATATTCATGGTGAAGCTAATCAGCGGTTTTCCATATTGGGCCAGCAATCGCCGCTGGCGGTTGGCCCGGGCCTCCCGGGCCAGGAGTATTTCCATCAGAGAAACTTCCATGGTGTGTACCTCACTGACCTTTCTGCAGCGGCTGGCTCGCTTACAGAGTGCGCTGCAGTTCTGCCAGCGTGCTGTGGTGCCACATATCCAGAGACAGACCATGGGGGATCAGACAGTCGGTCACCACATGAATCTGCAGCCCTGCCTGGGAGGCGCCCTGGGCGTCCTCTTTCAGGTCATTGCCAATCATCAGGCATTGGGCCGGGTCTAACTGAAGGGTCTGACAGATATGCTGGTAGTAGGCGGGATTGGGCTTGCAGAAAGAGGCGTTTTCATAAGTGGTTACATAGTCGAAATCGGAAATCGCCAGGTCCAGCCAGCTCAGACGGCTCTCCACGCCGCAGGTGGGGAACAGAGGATTGGTGGCCAGGACCACCAGCTTTGCCCGCTGCCGGGCCTGTGTCACCAGGAGCTTCGCCAGGGGCGTAGGCGCGGTGAAAGCCTTGGCCTGATGGAAATCCGTGTGATAAAAATCCTGAAATTCGGCCTGCCGCTCCAGAACCTCCCGGCCCATAAGACCGGAGAACACCTGCCAGAACCGTTCCTCATTGGTCATGGTGCCATCGTTGGCGGTCATGGCCGCGGTACCTTGCCAGACGGCATCAATCAGAGCCTTGGAATCGTACTGGGAGAACCGGCGGGCCAAAAGACCGAAATAACCCTTGGTAAATTTCTCCAGATCCATGGGCAGCAGCGTGCCGTCCAGATCGAAGAAAATCGCGTCATATTGGTACATGAAATCCTTCCTTTCTGATTTTTTCAGTATATCGTATTTCCCGGCGGCTGTCAAAACTTTGTGCAGATTTTACATTCTGGACATATTTTTAAGGGGATTTCAATTGAAAAATTCGTTGAGGCGCTGTAAAATGTAGAATAAAGTCGAAGTCATTCCTTTTGTGTATGATATTGGAGGAACCTCTGTGAAACCCATCGAAACTTTGACACTTGGTATCGACATTGGATCCACGACGGCCAAGGCTGTGCTGATGGAAGGCGAAACGGTCCTGTTCCAGGCCTATGAGCGCCATTTTTCCCAAGTGCGCGGGAAGACACTGGAATTGCTGCAGCGGCTGGAGCCTCTGCTGCAGGGCAGAAGCTTTACGGCGGCGATCTCTGGCTCCGCCGGCCTGGGCATGGCGGAAGCGGCCGGGATTCCCTTTGTCCAGGAGGTCTACGCCACCGGAGAGGTGGTGCGGCGCATGGCGCCGGACACCGGCACGGTCATTGAACTGGGCGGCGAAGATGCCAAGGTCATTTTCTTCAAGGGCGGCGTGGATGAGCGCATGAACGGCAGCTGCGCCGGCGGCACCGGCGCGTTCATCGACCAGATGGCTGTGCTGCTGGATATGACCGTGGAAGAAATGGACCAGGCCAGCCTGGAGCATGTGCGGATTTATCCCATTGCCTCCCGGTGCGGCGTTTTTGCCAAAAGTGATATTCAGCCCCTTTTGAACCAGGGCGCCAGCAAGGCCGATGTGGCCGCCAGCATCTATCAGGCCGTGGTCAATCAGACCATCACCGGCCTGGCCCAGGGAAGGAAAATTGAGCCCAAGGTCATGTTCCTGGGCGGCCCGCTGTACTATTGCCAGGGCCTGCGGGACCGTTTCCGGGAGACCCTGAAGCTGGACGGGACCACGGCGGTGTTCCCGGAATATGGCCGCTATGCCGTGGCCATGGGCGCCGCCATCTATGGCCGGGAAAGCGGCAAAACCTATACCTGTGAGACTCTGCGCAAGGCCCTGGAGGACAGTGCCGCCGCCAAGACCTCGCGGCAGCGGCTGGCCCCGCTGTTTGCCTCCCAGGAGGACTACGAGGCCTTTGCAGCCCGCCATGCCAGGGCTACAGTGGAAACCAGGGACCTGGACACCTATACCGGACGGGCCTGGCTGGGCATCGACTGCGGCTCCACCACCACCAAGCTGGCCCTGATTTCGGAAGATAAAAAACTTCTGTATAGCTACTACAGCTCCAACAAAGGCAACCCCGTGGCCCTGGTGCGTCAGCAGCTGCAGACCATCTATGACCGCTGCGGCGATCGGGTGACCATCTGCGGCGCCGCCTGCACCGGCTACGGCGAAGAATTGATTCAGCACGCCTTTGGCGTGGACGAGGGCGTGGTGGAAACCATCGCCCACTATACGGCTGCCCGCTATTTCCAGCCGGATGTGGATTTCATTCTGGACATCGGCGGCCAGGATATCAAGTGTTTCCGCATCAAAAACGGAGCCATCGATTCGATCCTGCTCAACGAGGCCTGCTCCTCCGGCTGCGGCTCCTTTATTGAAACCTTTGCCCGCTCCATGGGCTATGAGGTGGAGGAGTTTGCCAGACGGGGCCTGAAGAGCCAGGCACCCGTGAACCTGGGCAGCCGCTGCACGGTGTTTATGAACTCCTCCGTGAAGCAGTCCCAGAAGGAGGGCGCCACCGTGGAGGACATCTCCGCCGGCCTGTCGGTCAGCGTGGTGAAAAATGCCATTTATAAGGTCATCCGGGCCAACTCTCCCGAGGAACTGGGCCGCCATGTGGTGGTGCAGGGCGGCACCTTCCTCAATGATGCGGTGCTGCGGGCTTTTGAGCTGGAACTGGGGGCGGAGGTCATCCGTCCGGTCATCGCCGGGCTCATGGGCGCCTATGGCGCGGCCCTGCATGCCATGCGCTTTGAATCCAGCAGGCTCATTGCGCCGGAGGCCCTGGCCCGGTTTGAACACAGCTCCAAGGCAGCAGTCTGCAACGGCTGTACCAACCACTGCCATCTGACCATCAACACCTTCTCCGGCGGCAAGCGGTTTGTCTCCGGAAATCAATGCCAGAAAGGCGCAGGCCTGACCAAAGCGGCGGAGGAACTGCCCAATGTCTATGCCTGGAAGCGGGAACTGGTGGCTGGCTATGCGCCGCAGCCAGGTTCCCGGGGGAAAATCGGCATGCCCATGGCCCTGGGCATGTATGAATTGGCGCCCTTGTGGCATGGGATTTTCACCAGCCTGGGCTTTGAGGTGGTACTCTCCGGCCTGTCCACCCGCCGGACTTATGAAAAGGGCCAGTTTTCCATTCCCTCGGACACGGCCTGCTATCCGGCCAAGATCATGCACGGCCATATGGAGCAGCTGATGGATCTGGGCGTGGACGCGATTTTCTATCCCTGTCTCAGCTATAACACCGATGAGCACGCAGGGGACAACCACTACAACTGCCCGGTGGTGGCCTACTATGCGGAGCTGCTTCACGGCAATATGGACCGGCTGAAGGAGACGAAATTCCTGTATCCCTACTTAAATCTCAATGATCCCAAGCTGCTGGTCAAGACCCTGCTGCCGGCGGTTCGCACGATGGATCCGTCCATTACCAGGCAGGAGCTGCGGCGGGCGGTGGATGCTGGCTTCTCGGAATATCAGCGCTATCTGGCGGCGGTGCGCCACCAGGGAGAGCTGGCCCTGGATTATGCCAGAAAGCACGGCAAACGCATTCTGATTCTGGCCGGCCGGCCCTATCATGTGGATCCGGAGATCAGCCACGGCATCGACAAGCTGGCCTCCTCTCTGGGTTTCGTGGTGGTCAGCGAGGACAGCGTGTGCCATCTGGCCCAGCCGCCCCATGTGCAGGTGCTGAACCAGTGGACCTACCATGCCCGGCTCTACCGGGCTGCCCAGTACGCCGCGGAGCATGACGATACGGAACTGGTGCAGCTGGTGAGCTTTGGCTGCGGCGTGGACGCCATCACCACGGACGAGGTCCGCGCCATTCTGGAAAGCCGCGGCAAGCTCTACACGCAAATTAAAATCGACGAAATTACCAACCTGGGCGCAGTGAAAATCCGGCTTCGGAGCCTCCTGGGCGCCCTGGAAGAGAGGAAGTGAGGGCCATGGAGCAATATTATGTCCCCTTTACCAAGGAAATGAAGGAGCAGGGCTACACCATTCTCTGCCCCAATATGCTGCCCATGCACTTCCGGATGATCAAGGCCATTCTGGAGACCTACGGCTACCATGTGGAAATTCTGGAAACTGAGGGGCCGGAGGTGGTGGAGACCGGCCTGCGTTACGTTCACAACGATACCTGCTATCCCGCCATTCTGGTCATCGGCCAGCTGATGCAGGCCCTGCAGTCTGGAAACTATGACCCCCACAAGGTGGCCATGATCCAATTCCAGACCGGCGGCGGCTGCCGGGCTTCCAACTATATCTCCCTGCTGCGCAAGGCCCTGAAAAAGGCGGGCCACGAGGATGTCCCCGTGATCTCCTTCAGCCTGGCGGGCATTGAGAAGCATCCGGGCTTCCAGCTGACCATTCCTCTGCTCCACAGCCTGCTCTATGCGGTGCTCTACGGCGACCTGCTCATGACCCTGGTAAACCAGTGCCGGGCCTATGAGGTGGAGAAAGGCGCCGCTCAGGCTCTGGCGGACCGGTGGACCCAGACTCTGGCCCGGGAGATGGGCTGCGGCGGGCGGATTTCCTACCGCCGGGTCCGGGAGAACTACCGGGCCATCCTGCGGGACTTTGCCGCCATCCCTCTGGAGAAGCGGGACGCCGTCAAGGTCGGCGTGGTGGGGGAGATCTTTGTCAAATACTCGCCCCTGGGCAACAACAACCTGGAACGCTTCCTCACAGAGGAGGGTGCAGAGGTGGTGGTGCCGGGCCTGGTGGATTTCTGCCTCTACTGCGTGTACAACAATGTCCCTGTCTCTTATACACATCTCCGAGCCCACGAGACGTAGAGGAATCT
>CAMBCW010000108.1 GCA_945864925.1 uncultured Clostridia bacterium | reverse complement strand
CAGATGGATGGATGCACGCCAAACCAGTACGGCTGGCATGGTGCTTGCAAGCAAGCAGAAATCCAGCTGCGACCAGCAGAATTGCCGGAACAATGAAATAAATCAGCTTTTTCATGTTATGGATACCTCCATTCCAAATAAATCTCACGGTGAGACGCAATTCCCGGCTTGCGCCGCACCTCCCAGCATCGAGAAGTCCGCGCCAGCGGACTTCTCCGGTTTGCTCCCCTTGTCTGCCGCACTTCCGATGGCTGGCCGCTGTCAAGGCCCGACCAGTTCGCAAACTGGTCGGCTCGCGGACGATTGCGCCAGCAATCGTCCGGCCTTGACTGCGGACGGTCATCGGAAGTGCGGCAGACAAGGGGAACAAACCGTTCATCTGGACCTGCTTGGATTGCCGCGCAGCCTTGTTTGCGGTGTAATGGCCCGTTCGATACTACCGCCGATTTTCTGCGCCATGTTCTGCATCTCATGGAGAGCCTGCCGCCGGTCCTGCGGCTCGTAGCCTTCATAAAGGGCCGTGAGATTGGACGTGTCCGGCGCTTCTGCCGGAATTCCAAAGCGTCTGCAAAGCATGTAGCCCACGCTTTGCGCGTCCAGCTCATAGTCCCCGCGGCTGTAATTGGCGTTATATCCCTTCCCGTGGAACCGCGCATGGGCGATCTCAACGGCAATCCCGGCAAAGGCTTCCTGGTCTGCGTAGTTTGGGTTGATTGCCAGCTTCATTTGGTCGGGGTCATAGAGCGCAGGCAACGGAAGCGCTGACTCCGTGACAATGGGGACCACGGAATAATTGATGAGCGCAGAGAGTGCGGCGGCCATTTCCTTGGAATCCGGTTGAAGCATGGTGTGCTTCATGTCGCGTCCGCTGGTCTGACGTAGATCAAATACGTCTGTCAGCACATAGCCCTTGCCAAAGGTAGACCGGGTAAAGATTTTTGCGCCGTTTCGTTCTTCCGATGCAAGAACGCTTCGGCTCAGGCTTTTCCACCGTTCTTTGGTGCCAAAGATGGTGGCCGACGCATCCTGCACCATGACCAGCGCCACGTTTCCGGCGCTGTAGCTCGGATTGTCTGCCTGACAATTCAGATACCGGAGATACTGCTCCGGGTCTGTTGTGATCTGCACAATACCGGCGTCCTGCATGGCGTTTGCGTTCTCACGTTCCGCATCGCGCTGCATCCGCCACTGTTCATCGCTCTGGGTTTTCTGTGCAATGATCGTTTCCAGATTGGAAATAAGAATCCCTCCTATCGGATGTGCTCCAGCTCCCGCTGGGGTTCTGCTTTCCCGGCTGCGGCCCGCAGCGCAGCCAGCCGCCCCTTGACAGACGGTTTGTTCCTGTTATTGATCGAGTCCGTCCCCTGCATCAAGCCACTGCTTCGCTCTGGTGAGAATCGTTCTGGTTGGGCAGGGGGCTGCTCTTTTTTTGGCGTTTTGTCCTCCCGGTTTTGCGGAAGATAGCCCATCTGCTGCAAAATATAGTTGGCCTGTGAAAGATGGTCTACGTTGGTGATCACGTCAAAACAGGTGCTGCCGCTGCTTTTGTCCTGCACGACGGTAAACAACAGCCCGACTTTTTTGGCGCGTTTCTTGAATTCATCCAGATCCTCCGCACGCAATGGGAAGACCTGCAGCGGACGCCCTTCCTGCAAAAGCCGGTTCATACTGACCTTGCCGTACAGCTTTTTCTGGTCCTTTGCCAGTGCGTACAGCAGCGCGGCCAGGTTTTTCGCACCGGACGCCAGCAGCTTGATCGCTTCCTCGGAAAGCTGTACCCCTTCCCTGACCACCAGATCGGCGGTTTCGGCGCTTACCTCCATAAATCGTTCCTCCTTTCCCGCGCCGCTTCCGGCGCTTGTGGTTGTTTCTGGTTCTGCCGGCTCTCCTGTGCCTGCCGGCGTATTCGCGGCATGTTTTCTGTGATCTTCCCGCACAGGCGCAGTTCCCGGCGAAGGGGACGAAGCTGCGCAGTGATCGCGTCAATTTTTGCATTAGCGTACTCAGATGGACTGGCCCGCCGCAGCACATACAACTGCTTGCGGGTATCTGTCAGCGCGTCGATTTCTGCCTGTAAGGCGCCCTCTAACATGGTCAGTTCGCTTTGGCTGTCGATCCGGTATTTTTGCAGGAGGCGGAATTGCTGCGTATACTGCTCCAGCTTCCGGACCTCCACCCGGGTTTGAAACGAAATCTTCTGCCGCTGCTTTTTGCACGGCGAGAGAAGATAGAAATAGTACAGATACAGTGCCCGAAAGCTGCCGCGCTTCACGGGCGGATACCGGGACGGGCGCTTGCGGACGACATACCGCTTTGATGATGTTTGCGTCTGCGGCATTGGGGCGGCTGCTTCGCTGCGCTGTGCGCGAAGCCTTTGCAGAATGTCAGCCTCCGTATGCCCCTCCCCCAGACTGTCCAGCCGGATGAACCGCTGCCCGCCCGGCGGCTTGATAGCCGTATGCTTCACATTGGGGCCGTGCTTGATCGTATAGCCCTGATTTCGCAGCGCCCGCAGAAAGGAATCGAGGGTGAAGCTGATGGAAAGTGCAGCGTCAATATCCTGCCGGATGAGATCCCGGATCGTGGTCTTGCCGCTGCGCTCTGCATCCCATGCTGCATAGGGTTTCCCGTTTCCGTCAGGCTCTATGACAGACAGGCCGTAATCCCGGCTGACTGCATTGGACGTCCCACGCAGCGTCTCAAAATAACTCTTGAAGTCGCTCCTGTATTTCTTCCCGTTCAGAAAGGACACCGAATTGAACACGATATGGCAATGCAGATGTTCCCGGTCAACGTGGGTACAAATGACAGCTTCATATTGGTTTCCAAGAAGACGCTTGGCAAACTCGACGCCTGCCGCATGGGCCTGCTCCGGCGAAACCTCTCCGGGAGCATAGGAATGGACGATATGGTAGCCCAGAATGCCGCCGCATTTGCCCCAGCGCTGCTTGGTCGCCTGCATTTCCTGAAACGCCGTCTCAAGACCACAATTGATGGCCGTCTGCAAGTTGGCTTTTGCCGATTTTCGATGTACCGCAGCGCATCCGTCAGACCCGTCTTTTCCTCGTTCTGCGCATAACTTAAGCATCGATCCAGCCGGGAGCGGATGGGGATGATTTTGTCGTAGGCCATTACAGCGTGTCCTTCACAAGCTGCCATGCCTGCCGCGCCAGCATTGAAGCCTCATGGATCTCTGCCTGCGTTGCGTATCCCTTGCCGTTTGCCCAGTGCGCAAGCTGGTTGATATTGGTGCCGATGCCGGACAGCTCCCGCAGAAGGGCGGCATAGCAGTCCGGCGGGCGGGACTTGAGCTGCTCGCCCATGATACACATGCGGACTGCGCCGCTGGCGGACAACCCGCTGTCCCGGCACAGCCGCGTCAAATGCCGGTATTCGCCGTCGTCCAGCCAGAGGCCGATAAAGTGATTCCGGCTGCGCAAAGAATCCCTCCTTCTTCAATGGAAATGCGTCTCACCGTGAGACGCAAATCGCGGGGTCTTAGGGGCATGCCCCTAACAAGGGTCATTTGTTTAACAAATGACATACTTGCTAAATCAGCGCCGCAAGCGGCGCTGTGCGTTTACCGCTGCGGCGTAAGGCGCTTCGCCCGGTGCAGGCGCTTATCTTGCGATTCCATCCGATGCTCCAGCGCGATGATCCGCTGCAACTCCGCTTCGCTTTCCGGCACATAGCGGATGTCGTGAATTCCATCCTCAAATGGCAGGGTGCTGTTCATAAAGGCGGAATAGCTGTCCTCGCAGAAATGCTCGTTCTTATCCCGATACTGAATCGTAGCAACCGGCAGCACAGATCGCATGACGCGCCGGACCTGCTTTGCATAGTCAATGGGAATTACCTTGCCTGCCAGCTTACCGTCGCGAATGCCCTCGACCACAATGCGGTACGCCAGAATCCCATCCGGGTAGGCGGCGTAATGCGTCCAGATACAGTTCGCGTTGGTATCGTCCAGAAAGACTTCGCGTTCCCGCACACACCATGTCCCATGGGGACGGCTCATCCAGTAGAACGCACGGTTTTCCATATTGGGGTCCTGTGCGCTGTCCCAGAGCTTTTTGGCGTCAAGGTCAAAATCCTCTGGATAGGCCCGCGTGTTCTTCTGAACGATCTGCGCCAGAAAGGCGAGAATATTTTCCTGATAATTTGTTTCCTGCTCCATGCAGTGATATCATTCCTCCTATCGTTCCTGCTGTACCGTCTGATTCCTCTGTGTGCAAAGGGATGGGCACCGCTGTTCAATGGAGTCGATCAGGTTGGCGGCGCAGCTGCGGATGGTGTCCAGCGATGCTTTCAGCTCGTCCAGCTTCTTGCCCTTACTCCACCCTGCAACATATCCAAAGGAATAATCTGATGTGTCAATTCCGAAATGCTGACAGACCACATAGGCCACACTTTCCGCCTCGACCTCGCGGGTATGGCGGTCTTTCGCCGGAACGTCATTTCCTGTGCGTCGATGCAGCATGGCGTGGCTGATTTCGTGGAGCATGGTTTTGACGGTTTGCCGCTGGCTCATCTCCGGGCGAATCTGGATTTCGCCGGTAACAGAATTGAAGCAGCCTTTGGCCTCACCGGGCGGTACTTCATACAAAATGGGAACCGGCGAGGCGCTTGTAATGGCGTCCGCCAGTTCCGTATAATTTGTAATATCGCCGGTCAATTCACGTACACCGATGCTGGGGAGCTCTTTGCCTTCCGTCTGGGAAATGTCAAAAACGGTAACGATTCGGAACCGCATAAGCTGAACCAACGTGCGTTCCCGGACCGGCTTACCGGTTGCATCAAGAACAGGTTGACCATTTGCGTCGATCTGATCCTGCTCGACGAAGCGCCGGTAAGGGCATGGCGCAAGAATTTTGATCCCATGCTCTCCGGCCTTGACTGTTCGGCCAAAGTTCTTTTTCCACGCATGAAACCCGGCCACACAGGATGCAGCCGGGTTTTGCATCAGAATCAGCATGACATTGCCGAAGCTGTACGAGTGAAATTTGGACATCGCGGACAGGTATTCCGCGTACCGTCCACTGGTGAATATCTCGCTGACGCCCTGTTCCAGCTTTTCGGTCAGTTCCTTGATTTTTTCATCCGGCGTCGTGCCGTTCAATTCATAGCCCATCGTCATCGCTCCTGCGACGGCGACTTTTTCTGCTTGTTCGGCTGCGATTTGGTCTTTGGCTGCACTCTCAGCGTGACCGGCTCATTTCCGCGAACTCCAAGCAAAATCTCGGCACAGTGGAATTTCTGCTTAAACCGTGTCATTTGCTCCGGCGTCAGCGAGCAGAAGTTGTCTTCCGTCAGGCCGCACACAAAAAACGGCCCGAAAATGCCGCCATAGCCGCCCTCCACGCTGCGGTTAAAATCCATACCCAGCAGGATACCCTCATCATTGGCCACAATGGCGACGGGTTCTTCATAGGGATAGATGGCCGTAATTAGCCCGCCGACGATCTTCTGCATTTCTCTGTAATCGTCTGCAATGGCCTTTTCGTATGGAGCAAAGCCCGGCTCGACTACAAGGACGTTGATCTGCTCTGCCATAGGCTTATCCTTCCGCCCATTCCAGTACAAAGATGACGGACAGAATGTTGAGTTCCGTGACGGGCTGGGACAGGGCGGTGACGACGGCGTCATAGGTCAGGGACAGGGAACTGCCCTCCGCTGCCTGCCAGGCGCTGGGGATGGTCAGGCTTTCGTTGCTGCCGGTGGATACGGTATCCGCGTCCTGCAGGCGGAAGCCGATCTGCCTGGAATCCACCTTCTGCCGCGCGGCGTTCATGGCATACGGCGCAATGGTCCAGCCGTTCTGCGCGGTCAGGGAGACGGAGGAAACCTTCACAGCGCCGGTAGAATTGTTGGCAATGGATGCGGCGGCTGTGTGAATTCCGCCGTCCTCATCCATGACCAGGGGCAGAACTGCCGGGACGGTCACGGAGAAGGAGACCAGCCGTGTCCAGTGGGCATACAGCGTCTGGTTTTCGGTGATCTCCACCTTCGTGTCCGCTGTGACCTGCTCGCCGCCTTCTTCTGCGGTAAACCAACCGTCAAAGTCATAGCCGCCGCGGACAGGCAGCGGCAGTTCGCCGTAAGTGCCCCCGTAGGTGACCTCCTTGGCGGCAGTCGATATAGTCCCTTCACCCGGGTCGAAGGTGATCGTATAAGTATCGGCCTCAAACTGGGCGTAGAAGGTTCGCGCTGCTGTGATGGTCACGGTACTGTAGAGCGCCCCGCCGGTGGCGGCGGTGTACCAGTTGGTGAATGTGTGGCCTGTCTTGGTGGGTGTGTAACTGGGCGCGGTTGCTTTGGAGCCGTTGCTGACCGTGGTGGTCACAGAGCCGGACCCATTGACGGTTCCACCGTTGGTCCCGGCGTCCCAGGTGACAGGGAAGGTCATCGCATAGCCGCAGGTATCGCACTGGCCATCAGAATCGGAATCCGCATGGGTTCCGGTTTCCTCTGTGCTGAGGCTGCAGAGGGAGCAAGTCTTGGTTCGCTTGTGCTGAGTCGCTGAAGCGGAAGTCCAGGAGCCGTAGGTGTAGGTGTGGCTTTCATAGGTTGCAGAGCCGATATCCGAGTTACAGGTATCGCAGTGCTGGGTGACCTTGTGCTGGGAATCGCTGTATTGGGCATACTGGGCCGTGGTGGAGTGGCTGGCGTACTCGTATTTCCCGCCGCCTCCGCAGTCGTTACAGGTACCATACCGCCGGTGCTGGGTGCTGCTGTAATACTCCCAATCTCCGTAGGTATAGGTTCCGTGAGAGACGCCGGAGCTCACCAGCTCGCCGCAGTAGTTGCAGTATTTGTACCAGTAGCACCCGGACCAGGTGGTGTAGGTCGCTCCATGGCTGCAGGAAACGGACTGTGTGTAGCCGCAGACGGTACAGACGCCGCTGCTGTTGTAGGTATGCGCAGACCGGATGCCGTAGGCATATTCATTGGCACTGCAGGTATTGCACTGCTCATACTTGATGTGGGTGTCCTCGTCATACTGGTCATACTCATAATGCCAGGAGCAGGAGGAACAGTTGCAGCCATTGATGCCGCAGGTAGAATATGTCGAAGTGAGATACGCGGAAAGGTCGAAGGTGGTTATGCTGCGCCCGTGCCAGTTTGCGGCATTGACAGCGTTCAACGCCTCCGGGCCGGTCACATAGACGACCATCTCCGTACCGCCCTCAAAAGCATCTTCTGCAATTTCAAAGTCCTGGGAATGGTACAGGAGCAGTTCTTCCAGCTTTGTGCAGCCCTTGAACGCCTCGCTGCCAATGGAGAAAACGTAGGAAGGCAGTTCGGCGGAGGTCAGATTGACGCAGCCGGAAAACCAATAGGCAATGCTGTCAATAGCCAGATGAGCGTCCTCGCAGAAGCGGACTGTTTCGATCTGCGTTCGCACCTTGGCCCAAGGCTGCTCCTCGGCGGAGTGGATGGGTTTCATGATGCCCTTGCCGCCGATCCAGAGGGTGCCGTATTCGTCCAGCGTCCAGGTCATGCGGTCGGGCGTCTCTGTATTCTGCGAAACGGTCTCCGCAGAGGGGACGCTTACTACAACTTCGGATGATTGTTCCGTTGACGCCGGTTCATTTTCTTCCGCGGTTTCTTGCACAATGGAAAGGGCTTCTGTGGTTCCCTCTTCCACAATCCCGTGGTTGTGTTCTTCTTCCTCCGTGATTCCTGCGGCGGATGCAGCCGTACAGAACAGGCAGAGCGCCAGAAGCAGAGCCAGGATGCGATAGAATTTCTTCATGGGATCAGCCCTCCTTCGTGAGTTCCGCTGCCGCGATGGTGAAGATCACGGTGGCGGCGTTGAGGTTGCTGGCGGCTTTGGTGGCGGCGACCTTGGCGCTGTAGTCGATGGGCAGTTTGCCGCCTGCTTCAATGGTGGGGAACGCCTCCTCGTTGACCGCCAGGGGAC
>CAMBCW010000107.1 GCA_945864925.1 uncultured Clostridia bacterium | reverse complement strand
TACACACTGCATATCGTCGGCAGCGTCAGATGTGTATAAGAGACAGGGCCACGTCTTTGATGGTTGCCATAGCACTCCTTGTAAAACACAAAAAACGTTTCGCGCTAATCTTCCTGGTAGTTTTATCATATCTAAATCCAGTTGTGCTGTCAATCCAATGAATCGGAGAAAATCCGCCCTTTTTTCTGGCAAAATTGCCGAAAGCCTCCGGCTGGCCGGAGGCTTTCTCGCGAAACGTTTTGTCTTTGCGTTTCAATCACTTTTTTCGTAGCTTTCTCTTCACCAATGCAATCCCCACAGCCGTGACCAGCACCACGGCGGCCACAGGGATCAGGACCCAGGCCAGCGACGCCCGCGCGGCTGCGCCGGGCTCCTGCTCCGTGGGGGATGTATCCGTGACGGTGTTCTCCATCTGCGGAGCCAGCCGCAGGGACGGCGCCGGGTTGGTGGGATCGTCCAGCCAGATCCAGCCGCAGCGGCCCATGTAGTAGCCCACATAGCCCCACCGGCCGCCCTCCGGATCTGTGTAGACACGGCTGTAACTCAGATGCCCCTCATCATAGTCGGCATTCATCGTCACTTCACGGTCCAGAACGCCGGAGCCGGGCCAGGTCCAGGCGTAGAACACCTGGCCGTCCTCGGTCTCCAGGGCGCCGCCGTCGCTGAGATCTCCGGCATAGTCCGCCAGGAAGTCGTCACTGTTGTATTCCCGCTGGAGCCGACCCAGGCGGAACCAGCCGTCATAGCCAACACCCCAGATCTCTCCGTTGACCTCTGTGGAGAAGCTCACAGAGACCCGGTCTCCGGCCTGCAACGTCTCCACCAGGCCGCCGGTCTCCGGGGAACGGTACACGTTGACGGTCATACCCTCTGGCACCGCGTAGATCCGGTTTACGCCCTCCATTTCCTCCCTATGCGCCTGGTAATAATCGTCCTCATAGGGCTCCCACAGAACGTCGGCGGAGACCGTGGCGGTCAGCAGCAGCAGGGTCAGCAGGAAGCAGACAAGTCGTTTCATCCTTTCATCCTCCTTACATTTTTTGAATCAGCGCTCCCACGCCGTAAGAAAACAGATTGACAAGAAGTGCGAACAGCCAGGGACGCCGGATGATTTCCCGGCAGCAGATGCCCTCAACAGCCACCACCGCCGCCTCCAGGGCCAGGGTCAGCCAAAGGGGCGGCAAGCCCAGGAGCTGCACTCCGAAATCATAGAGCACATTGGCAGCCGGATTGGTCATGAGATTCATCAGGGCCACCACCAGCAGGCCCTCTTTCCGCACGCCCCAGGCCATGGCAAAGATCAATTCCAGGGCCAGGGTCAGAGCCAGGGCGGCAAGAATCGCAGTCAGCGGAGACATATGCACCTCCTTGGTTCAGCGGGACAATTTCCGGATCCCCGGCAGCAGCAGCACTGCCGACAGCACCGCCACTGCGGCCATGCCAAAGCCGCCGATGGTGCCTGCGCCCAACCAGGTGGGCAGATAGCCCAGGAACAGGGCGAAGGTCAAAAGGCCGAAGGAGAAGCCCTTGGCCCCCGGCATGGCCCTGGCCAGGGCGAACAGGGTCATGGGCATGGTCATGTTGAACAGCAGCAGGGCCAGGACGCCGGGAATGGCATGGCCGGAAAAGCAGAACAGCACAGTACAAAGTCCCAGAGACACGGCGGCGGACCGGAACAGACCGAAGCAATCGGCGCAGAATCCCCCCAGGGTCTTGCCCAGGACCACAGCAGAGACGGCGGCAAAGGCCCACAGCCCGTTTTTCCAGGGGAAGGCCGCCGCCATACCGCCGTAGGACCGCAGCACCACCACCAGAAACAGCAGCGCCGCCCAGGGCAGCACCCTGCCCTCCGGCAGCGCCAGGGGCGCGTTCTCGGGCAGCCGGCCGGGCCGAATCAGCAGCATTCCGGCGCAGGCCAGGAGCAGCAAGGCCAAAACCGGCCAGACCGGAACATGCCCCTTCCCCAGTACCGTCCCCAGCCAGACGCCCCAGGCACCGGGAGACACAAACACCCCCAGGGGCGCGGCCCGGTCTCCCGAGCAGTTCAGCACGTCCAGCCCGCCGCCGATGTGAAACAGGCCATTGCCCAGGCCCAGAGCCACTGCGCCCGGCAGTCTAAAGGACGGCAGACAGCAGACGCCCCCCACCAGCAGCGTACCCAGCAGCGCAAACCGGCGGTTCTGTCCCACTGCGTCCGCCAGGAGTCCCAGTGGCATCTGCATGGCAAAGGCGAAGAAATTATAGAGCAAAAAGGCCGTGGGATTGCCGCTACAGGCAGAGAACATCGCGAATGCGCAGCCCAGATCCACCGCGAAGTGGGCAAAGGCGTAGGCCATTGTAACCTGCACAGGCGGTACCTCCTTTCCAAAAGTGACCGCAGCCGGTGCATGCACTGGCTGCGGCAGTTCCCGTTTCTACTTATACAGACGAGAAAAAACATATCTGGTTCAGCATATCCAAACATTATTCGTGGAGCATCATGGATTTGGACAGCTCCAGCATTTTCATGGACAGGAGGATATACAGCAGGGAATCCCGCTGGTCCAGATCCAGGCCAAACAGCGTCTGCAGCCGCTCCATGCGGTAGAGGAAGGTACTGCGGTGAATCTGCAGCTCCCGGGCCGTCTGAACGGCGTTGAATTTGTTCTGGATATAGGATTCCAGGGTCACATAAAACTCTGTCTGATGCTCCTGGTCATACTGCTTCAGCTGCAGAATCTGCTGGGAGCAGATCAGATGCAAAGGCAGCTCCCGGTTGGACTGCTCCAGGATATAATCCAGCACCACATCGCTGAAATACCGGATCCACAAAAACGCCTGTGGCCGGGATGCAAAATCCAGAGCGATGAGCGACTGCCTGTGATAGTTGCGCAGCTCCCGGAACCCCGTAAATACATTGCTGACGCCGGTGCGCAGATCATTGTCCCGGAAGAAGTAGACACATTTCTCCAAAAGCTCCCGGATTTCCGCTCCGGCCAGGGTCAGATTCAGCAGCACCGCAATGGTTCCCAGACTGGCAAAAACGCAGGCCTCCGGCAGCAGCGACTCCACCTGGTTGCACAGCAGATCCTCCGTGTAGCTCAGATAATCCGGTGAACCGGTCCGGAGAGACAGGCAGCAGTATTGATGGTTGGGCTGCCAGCCCAGGGAGGAAAACCCCTGTTCCAGGACAATCACATCCGCGCTCTTATTCTCCACGCTGGTCCGGAACAGCTCCATCAGCCGCTCCCGCCGGCCGGAGGGATCGGCATAGCGCCCGGCGATCACCGTACTCCGGAGCACCTGGGTCACATGGCCGGCGCAGATTTCCAGAGGGAAACAGTCGCTGTGGGTCAGGGGCCGCAGCAGTGGAATGGCGCTGAGGCAGTAGGTCGCGCCGGCCTCCGGAAACAGGTTGACACCCAGTGCCTGGCTTTTGGAGACCGGAACACTGAAAAAGAACGGCGTCTCTGAGGTCCGCATTTGTTCAAACTTGACATCCCGTTTCAGACTGTTGACATATTCATAGGGCAAGTGGGTTCCCCGCAGATCGGCCAGGGCCGGATTGGAAAACACTTCGCTGCTGCAGGCCACAATGGCATAGTTGGACTTCCGCAGCACAATGGGATTGCCCAAAATCGCTTCGATCTCGTCCAGCAGTTCCCGCAGGTCACCCGTGGCCGCCGCAGCAGAGAGGGTGCCCTCCCAGATTTCACAGCGGTCAAAGATCTCCTGCAGCTGGTTCAGCAGCTGCGCCGGCGCCGGCGATGTCAAAAGAGCCGATGTTGCAGGAAGCCTGTCTTTTTGTACAATCGCCGGATCCGCAATATACAGTCTGCCGGCTTCCAACACAGTGTCAGGCAGCAGAAATTTCGGTCTGGATATGGGAGAATTTCCATTCTGCGGCGGAACAATCCCGATAGAAGCCGTTTTTTCCAGAATGTCCATCAAATAGTTGAAGGGTACTCGCAAATAAACACCTCCCTGTATTCGTACATATTGTAGTATATGAAGAAAAGAATGTCAAGAGCTGCCGTCACAAAGAAAGAAGCGGGAACCGCTGCAGCATGCAGCAGTTCCCGCCAAATCGGACTTTTTTTCCGTCTGCACTCGCTGACCTATGGTGCATCCGGGAAAATATGGGCGTAAATTTTTTCCACAGCCGGCGCGGGGAAGGCCTGGGCCAGGGTTTCCCGCCAAGCGGCCAGGGTTTCCGGCTCCTGCAGCAGGCTGCAGACCAGCTCTGTCAGCGTCTCCGGCGTGTCCGCCGTGCGGGCATAGCCGTGCTCCACCATAAATTCCAGATTCCGAGTCTCACAGCCGGGGACAGCGTTGATATATACCAGGGGCAGCCGCTTCATCAGCGCTTCCGTGGTGGACAGTCCGCCGGCTTTGGTCAAGATCAAATCTGCCGCATCCATGTACAGGTCCATCTCCCTGGTAAAGCCCACAATCCGCACGCAATCAGACAGCCGGTCCTTTTCCAAATCCCGCTTCAGCTTCTCGTTGGTGCCGCAGACCACCACCAGCTGGTCCTCCGCCGGCAGCTGCTGATCCAGCCGCTGGGCCAGCTCCTCCATGGGGCCGGCGCCCATGCTGCCGCAGGTCAGCAGCACCATCCTGCCCTCCGGTGGCAGGCCCAGCCGCTGCCGGGCTTCCCGCTGGGGGACCTTGCTGCAAAAGGCCGGACGCACCGGAATTCCCGAGGCCACCAGCCGGTCTGCCGGCACGCCGCACTGGACGAACTCCTCCGCCAGAGACGCATGGGGGATAAAGAATGCATCCTGCTCCGCCTGGGCCACGCCGGGACTGCAGGTGTAGTCCGTCGCCACAAAATAGCCGGGCAGCTCCAGGCCAAACTGACGCCGGGCAGCCGTCATGATCAGAGCGGAAAACACATGGACATTGATCACCGCATCGCAGCCCACCTGCCGCACGGCCTGGCAGAACTCATCGGCATAGCTCTCGCACTGAGACAGAATAAATTTGGGCATATGCCCCTCTTCAAACCGGTATCCCAAACCAAAGAGCTTGGGCGCCTTGCGATACAGCAGCACATGGCCCTCGCTGATCAGTTTTGCCTTGGTCTGCGGGAGAAACTCCAGGCAATCCAATGTGACACATTCCTGCCCACGGGCAGTGAAGTATTCCGAAATGGCTGCAGCCGTTGCATTGTGGCCTCCGCCTGTGTTACAAGAGAGAATGAGAAATTTCATTCAGACTTTAATCCTCCTTGCGCTGACGCCGCAGGTCAGCGGGATCTTGTATCAAGAATCTACCATAGATTCATGAACAAATTGTAAACGGGAGATAAAAGACTGATGAAATACATTTTAAGATCAGGCCAAAGCCGGCAGCTGCTCCCGGAATGTCTGGAAAATCAGCTCGTATCCCGTCTGCGTCAGGTGAATTCCGTCTCTGGCAATGAGATCGGCATAATCCCGCCGGGCCAGGAAGCGGGTGCGCACATCGATCAAAGGCAGGTCCAGCCGGGCCGCCAGCTGGGTCACAGCCGTGGAGTACATCTCCTGGTAGCGGTAGATCATCTGCACATCCCCCAGCCAACGGAGGATCCGGCCGGTATCGCTGCCCAGACGGCCGATGAAGTCCAGATAACGCTGGGCGTCCAGGGGCGGCAGTGACATCAAGACCGGCTGTACGCCGGCCTGCTTCAGGGCCTGGGCCATGGATTTCATGGTTTCCAGGAATTGCTGCAGGGGCGTATTGGGCTGATGCTCCCCTTCCGGCTGCGCCGCCACCTGGGCCCACTGAAAATCGCAGTCGTTGCCGCCGAACTCCAGCAGGGCCACCTGGCAGTCCAGCCCCTTGTCCAGGTCCCGCTGCAGCACCGTTTGCCCCTTCTCCACCGTATAGCCAAAATGGGCCCGGTTCACCGTCTCCACCCCGGTCTCCAGCCGGAGTCTCTCCAGCAGCTGCCTGGCAATGGCCTTATATTTGAAGTTTTCATCCACCAAAACGCCCTTCATAATGCTGTCGCCATAAATATGAAGTTTCATGAAAACATCTCCTTTTCATCATAACTAGTATTTTATACTAGATAAAACAACATTAACACCGTATTACATGTTTGTCAAGTAGTATTTGACAGCTTGTCGCATACTATGCTACAATAATGGCAAAAGGAGGGGCGTCCATGGAATTTACCTGTCTGCGCTGGTCGCAGCTGCCGCGTATTGCGCTGTATATGGACCAGGTGCTGCTTGTGCTCAACCAGGCCCTGGAGCCGCTGAATGCCGGCCCGGGTCCGGCCGTCACCGCCACCATGATCAATAACTATGTAAAAATGAAACTGGCGGCCCCGGCGGAAAAGAAAAAATACGACCGGGAACACATGGCCCGGTTTCTGATGATCTGTCTGCTGAAAAAAGTGCTGTCCATGGCGGAAATTGCGGCTGTGTTGGAACTTCTGCTGCAGGACCGTCCCCTGGAACAGGCCTACGACCTGTTTTGCCGGGAGCTGGAGCTGCGGCTGGCGGCTCTGGACGGCCCGGACAGTCAGGAATGCCCGCCGGTCCTGGCCGCAGCCATCCGCGCCGTGGCCTGCAAGATTGCCGTGGAGCAGGGCCTGGCGGCCCAGTCTGCTCCGGCCGCAGCCGAATAAGAATTTTACCCGATTTTCCTCTTGACAGGCCGCAGTGTGCGTGCTAGAATATTTCAGGTTAAACAAGAAGGAGCGGTGGCCCCGCGACTCACCTTGAGCAATTGCGCAGAAAGGTTCACAACGTTTTCTTCATCGGCAAAGCGGCCGGTGTGTGTTTGTGCGGGTGCCATGGCGGTATCCGCGTTTTTTTGTAAATTTGGAGGTGTTTCACATCGGTAAATTAGAACATCAGCTCAATGAGGAAATCCGCGACAAGGAAGTTCGGGTCATTGGCGCAGACGGCGCGCAGCTGGGCATTATGTCCGCTGCCGATGCTCAAAGGCTGGCCTACGAAAAGGATCTGGATCTGGTGAAGATCGCGCCCAATGCGACGCCTCCGGTCTGCAAGATCATGGACTATGGCAAGTTCCGCTTTGAGCAGCTGAAAAAAGAAAAGGAAGCCAAGAAGAACCAGCGGGTGGTGGAGATCAAGGAAGTTCGCATGTCTCCCAACATCGACACCAATGACTTCAACGTCAAGTTGAAGAACGCCCAGAAGTTCCTGAAGGAAGGCAACCGCGTCAAGGTCACCGTCCGGTTCCGCGGCCGCGAAATGGCCCATACCTCCATTGGCGAAGTTCTTTTGAAGCAGTTCGGCGAGCAATGCGCCGAGGTTGCCACCGTTGAGAAGAATCCCAAACTGGACGGCCGCCATATGACAATGTTCCTCAGCCCCAAAGCTGCCAAATAATCATCGTAATTACACGGAAGGAGAACCAAATCATGCCGAAATTCAAAACGCACAGCGGCGCTAAGAAGAGATTCAACCTGACCAAGTCCGGTAAGGTCAAGAGAGCCCACGCTTTCAAGAGCCATATCCTCACCAAGAAGACCACCAAGAGAACCAGAAACCTGCGGAAGAACGGCTATGCCGACGTGACCAACAGCGCCGCGATCCGCGAAATGATTCCCTACAAATAATCGGTCATTCAGATAGGAGGATAACGAAATGGCAAGAGTTAAAGGCGCAATGATGACGCGCAAGAGAAGAAATAAAACCCTGAAGCTGGCCAAGTCCTACTGGGGTTCCAAGTCCACCCACTTCAAGATGGCCAAGCAGGCCGTCATGAA
The DNA here is from genome assembly GCA_945864925.1 of uncultured Clostridia bacterium. Taxonomy (GTDB): domain Bacteria; phylum Bacillota; class Clostridia; order Oscillospirales; family Oscillospiraceae; genus Avoscillospira. The sequence goes on along the minus strand of CAMBCW010000107.1, from coordinate 222 downwards.
GTCCGGCACCTACGCTTATGTGGGCCGCAAGCTGAAGAAGAGAGAATTCCGTCAGCTGTGGATTGCCCGTATCTCCGCGGCTGTGGCTCCCCTGGGCCTGAACTACTCCCGCTTTATGTACGGTCTGAAGAAGGCCGGCATCGAGATGAACCGCAAGAGCCTGTCCGAGATGGCCATCAACGATTCCGCCGCGTTCGGCGCGCTGGTTGACACCGCCAAGAA
>CAMBCW010000106.1 GCA_945864925.1 uncultured Clostridia bacterium | reverse complement strand
CTTTTATTATAGTGCGCGGGACATCACATTGCAACGATGAAATATAATTTGATAATAATAAAATTAAATATTGACAAAATAAAATATAAATATACAATCAAAAACAAAGGAGGGGAAAAGATGAATACCTATTTGGAGCGCTGCATAGCGCAATGCAAAGAAAAAGAAGCGGCTCTTCTGGCCGATGGCCGGGGAGACGAGGCGGTGTTCGAAAAGATCCGGGCCAATGTTTTCGGAATTTTTCAGACCGTCTGGGATACCGGCAGGGGAGAAGCTTTCTTCCGGGAAAAGCTGACACAGATCCCCGCCGCCTGGCAGGCGGCCCTGGAGAAAGCCCGGGCCCACGGCGATGAAAAAGCCGTGTGTCTGGAGACGATCAAGCTGGAGGCCGTCCGGGAGATTGAGGCCCGGCTGGAGGGACAGCCATGACAGAGACGGAAGCGATTGCCCTGTTCAAGTGTCTTGCGGATAAATCCAGGCTCCAGATTCTCAAATCCCTGGCGAGGGAGGACATGTATGTGGAGCTGCTGGCGGAGCGCCTGGGCCTGACGCCGCCGACCATCTCATTCCATCTGAAAAAGCTGGCAGAAGCAGGCGCCGTTCGGTCCTATAAAAGCCAATACTATACCATGTATACCCTCTGCCGGGAGATTTTTGAGACGACGATTCTCGATATCCTGGGGGCGGAGTCCGACGAGGCCCAGCTGCAGGCCCAGCGGGAGGCCCGGTACCGCCAGCGGGTGCTGCAGTCCTTTTTTGAATATGGAAAACTGAAATCCATTCCGGCCCAGCGGAAAAAGGAACGGATCATCCTGGAGGAACTGGCCAAGTCCTTTGAACCGGGCCGCATCTACACCGAGCGGGAGGTCAACCTGATTCTTTCGGATTTTTATGATGACTTCTGTACCCTGCGCCGGGATATGATTTCGGAAAAGCTCATGGCCCGGGACCAGAACGGCTATTGGCTCTGCGGGGAAGAAAAATAAAAGCGCAGCGCGGCAAAACGTTTTTGCCGCGCTGCGTTTGTTATGTTTGAAGTTACACGATCCGCCGGGCGCCGATGTAGCGGGGAGCGTAGTACTCATGATCCAGGCTGGTGATTTTGACGCCGCCGTTGGCAGCATGAATGAACAGATTGTCACCGATATAGATGCCCACATGGGAGGCCGCCGCAGTGGTGGTATATGTATTGGTGAAGAACACCAGATCGCCGGGCTGCAGATTGGTCACAGCCGTGCCGCAGGTCAGCTGCTGGGCAGCGGTGCGCTTGATGGAATAGCCCAACTGCTTGTACACATACTGGGTGAAACCGGAGCAGTCGAAGCCGCTGGTGGTGGTGCCGCCCCAGACGTAGGGGGTACCCAGATACTCTTTGGCCTTGGCCACCAGCTTTTGTCCTTCGGTCTGCACCACGGGGGCTTCGCCGACAATGGTCTGGGAATTATACTTGGGGGCCTCGGTCAGAGCCAGCAGGTCAGAGCGGATGTAACCGGTCTGGCCTTCATACTGCACCTTGTACCAGCCGCAGTTGAAGCCGATGATGTAAGCGGTCTCACCCTCGTCCAGAGTGGCCAGCAGATCGCTGTCCACGCCGGGGGCGCTGCGCAGGTTCACGGAACCGCTTTCCACAACGCCGTAGCCCAGTTCCACGTTTTCCTTCTCTTTGAAGGTGACGTAATCCTTGGACATATAGCCGATGATCAGATTGTAGTCCACCAGATACCAGCCGTCCACTTCCCGGATGATGACCACATTATCGCCGACGGAAGCGTTGGCCAGGATCTCGGCGTCGGTGTTGGGCTTGGCCCGCAGCCGCAGGCCGCTGCCGTCCACAATGCCGATGCCGGACTTCAACTCAATGGCGGAAGCGCCCACAACCACAGACGCCAAAATAGAGACGGCCATAGCAGCCGTGATCAATCTCTTTGCAAAACCCTTCATGATGTACCTCCGTGTCTTTCCAAAAGGGGCTTATTTAGAAGCCAGTGCCCGTTCCAGCCATACACAGCCAACATCCAACGCCGTGTAGAAGCCGTCTTTTTCGCTTTTCTTGACCACCCGATCCCGCGCGCGGAGATTGGGGTCTGTGAGCTGCAGCTGGACGGAAACCTTGGTTGCCAGATCCAGATCGTGCTCTTTCTTGGTCTCCAGAACCTGGAGCATCACAATGTATTTGTCGGCCATGGAGCCGTAGTAAATCAGGTTGTCCTTTCTCATCAAGGGACGGCCCTTATAGGTGAGTGTATCAGCCATTGAGAACCTCCTGTAAAGAATGTAACCAAATTGTAACACATTGTTTTCTAAATGTCAACGCTTGATTGACATAATCGGGGAAAATAATTTCAATTTGTAACAATTGGTCCAAATGCTGGGGAAAAAGTGGATGTTGTGGGGTTGGAAAGACAGGGGTACAACATAAAGGAGACAATACATGGGAGGGGGCTGGGCGCAGCCCCCTCCCATGTATCATCAGGTCCATTCAGTCGAACAGATAATGCCGGACCAGCTCCTGAAGAAGCTCATCCCGGTCCAGCTTGCAGATCAGACTTCTGGCGTTGTTGTAATTGGTAATGTAGGTCGGATCCTCAGAAAGCAGATAGCCGACGATCTGATTGATGGGATTATATCCCTTTTCGCTGAGAGAACGATACACAGCGGACAGAATGGCCTTCATCTCTTCCTTGGTGTCGTCCGGGACCCGGAATTTAATGGTATTATCCTCCATACGGTCTACCTCCTTGCTTCAGGATACCATATATAGTTATCTTACTGCATTTTGGCTGCCTTGTAAAGAGGCAAATTCTCCGAGGATCAATTCCCTGGCCAGGGGCAGGGTTTCGATCCAGCCGCAGAATTCCCGCCATTCCGGCAGGCGGTGGGTGCGCCGCTGAGCGTAGATGGTCTTGAGCTGGCGGTAGTTGGTGGTCATGCCGGCGGTGAGCCGGAAGCCGCAGGGGTTGCTCATGAGCACCCGCAGGTAGTCCTCCGGATCCTTTGTCTCATTGTAGCGGGCCACCAGCTCCTTGACAATGGCGATGGAACGGGGGTCGGTGTGCTCGTCATACTGCTGGTCCAGGTCAAACTGAGCAATGCGGTGCATGGTGGACTGGCTGGAGACAAAGTCCAGAAAATGATACCGCTCGGCCTCGGTCCAGGCCTTGACGGTGTAGGTCAGGTCGAACTGCACCAGCACACCGTTGAGCCAGTTGTCGTGGCCGGTGCCCTTTTCACAGCCGGCCAGGGCCAGAATGCCCTTGGTGACCTGGCTGGTGAGCTTGGAAATGTCCGTGGACATGGGATACTTGGCGCGGATGATGCTCTCATCCAGGCCGTAGACCTTGGTATTGGTAATTCTACCAAAATCCGGGACAGAATATTCACTCATATGCGCACCTCAGCGGATCTGCACGCCCAGGTCGTGTTCCAGCTTGTCGAGAATCTTGCTGACCACGCCCACGGAATCCTCGTCGGTGAGGGTACGGTCGTCGGCCCGCAGCTCCAGGGAGAAGGCCATGGACTTCTTGCCCTCGGGGATGCCCTTGCCGCGGTAGATGTCGAAGAGGCTGATCTTCCGCAGCAGCTTACCGCCGGCGGCGGTGATGCACTGCTCCACCTGGGCCACGGTCTGGCTTTCGTCGCAGACCAGAGCCAGGTCCCGGGTGACGGCGGGATACTTGGGCAGGGGCGTGTAGGTGGGCTCCGGCAGCTGCAGTTCAAAGAGCTTGGAGAAGTTGAGCTCCGCGCAGTAGACCTCGGCGTCGATGCCGTAATTCTGGCAGACCAGGGGATGGACCTGGCCCATGCAGCCGATTTCGACGCCGTCCACACTGACGCGGGCGCAGCGGCCGGGATGGTAGGAGGGATTGTCGGAGACGGCGGTATAGTCGGCGGGTTTGATCCGCAGACCGGCCAGGATGGCCTCCAGTTCCCCCTTCAGGGTGAAGAAGGATTCGCCGGCGCCGTAGGTACCCAGCAGCAGCATCTTGGGCTCCTCGGGCAGAGGCTGGCCCTCCACAGGCAGATAGATCTTGGCCAGCTCGTAGAGCTTCACGGCCTTGTTGTGGTAGGCGTTGTTGCGGCCGAGGATTTCCAGCATGGAGGGCAGTGCGATGGTGCGCATGATGGAGGTGTCCTCGCCCAGAGGGTTCTGAATCTTCAGGGCGTCGCGGAGGGGGGAGTCCGCCGGCAGGCGGATCTGGTCAAAGACCGCAGGGGAGACGAAGGAATAGGTGATGATCTCACTGTAGCCCATGGCGCGGCACAGCTCACCGGCCTTGGCCTCCGCCTGCATGAAGGGGGTGTAGCCGCCCTGGGTGGAGGTCTTGAAGGCCGTGGTGGGAATCTCGTTGTAGCCGTAGCTGCGGCCCACTTCCTCGGCGATGTCGGCCATGAGGTTCAGGTCGGGGCGGAAAGAGGGAACCAGAATGGTGTCGCCCTCCACGGGAATCTCCAGGTTGGCCAGGTACTGCACCATCTGCTCCCGGGAAATGTCGGTGCCCAGCAGGCGGTTGATCTTCTCCGGCTCCAGGGGCAGAGTTCTGGGCTGGGGCACATAGTTGATCACATCGATGGTGCCGTCCAGCACGTCGCCGGCGTTCAGCAGCTCCACCAGCTCGCAGGCCCGCTGCACGGCAGGGACCGTGAGCATGGGGTCCAGACCCTTCTCAAACTTACCGGAGGCCTCGGTCCGCATACCCAGAGCCAGGGCTGTCTGGCGGATGGAGGTGCCGTTGAAGTTGGCGGATTCAAAGACCACGGTGGTGGTGTCGGCCACGATTTCGGAGTTCTCGCCGCCCATCACGCCGGCCAGACCGATGGCGCGGCTGTCGTCGGCGATGACCAGCATGCCGGGGGTCAGATTACGGACGCTGCCGTCCAGGGTGGTCAGGGTCTCGCCGGCCTCGGCCTCCCGGACCACGATTTTGCCGGAGGTGATATAGCGGTAGTCAAAGGCGTGCATGGGCTGGCCGTATTCCAGCATGACGTAGTTGGTGATGTCCACGATGTTGTTGATGGGCCGCACACCGTTGGCCCGCAGCCGCTGGCGCAGCCACTTGGGGGAGGGGGCGATTTTCACATTGGCCACCATCCGGGCGGTGTAGCGGCTGCACAGCTTGTCGGCGGGGACCTCCACATCCAGCTTGTCAAAGATAGAGCCGGCCTCGGAGCCATGAACTTCCGGCTCGTGGTGGCGCATGGGCTTGTGGAACGCAGCGGCGGCTTCCCGGGCCAGGCCGATGATGGAATAGCAGTCGGGACGGTTGTTGGTGATCTCAAAATCCACCACGGTGTCATCGTTGCCGATGACCTGGTTGATGTCCTGTCCCACGGTGCAGTCCTCGTCATTGAGGATCCAGATGCCGTCCTCGTAGGCCCCGGGCAGATCGTTCTGGGTCAGGCCCAGCTCCAGGTAGGAGCAGAGCATGCCGTTGGACTTCTCGCCCCGGAGCTTGCCCTTGGTGATGTGGACATTGCCGGGAAGCCAGGAGTTGTGGAGCGCCGCGGGCACCAGATCGCCTTCCCGGACGTTCTGGGCGCCGGTGACGATCTGTACCGGCTCGTCCTGGCCCACGTCCACCTGGCAGATCCACATGTGGTCGGAGTTGGGGTGGCGAACCATGCTCAAAACCTTGCCCACGACGACGTTCTTGATCTCGGCGTCCATGCGCTCGTAGGTCTCCACCTTCTGGCCGAAGACGGTCATGGTCTCCACAAATTCTTTATCGGAAATGTGGCTCAAATCCACGAATTCTTCATTGATCCATTTTCTGTTCAGCTTCATGGTCAAACCCTCCTCAGAACTGGTTCAGGAACCGCACGTCGTTGTCGAAGATCAGACGCAGGTCGTTGATGCGCAGGCGGCCCATGGCCATGCGTTCCAGGCCCATGCCGAAGGCGAAGCCGGAATACTTCTCTGGATCGATGCCGCAGTTCTCAAGAACGTAGGGATGCACCATGCCGGCGCCCAGAAGCTCAATCCAGCCCTCGCCGTGGCAGGTGGAGCAGACCTGGCCGTCCACCTCGCCGGTGCCGTGGCACTTGTGGCACTGCATGTCCATCTCGCAGCTGGGCTCGGTGAAGGGGAAGTGGTGAGGACGGAACCGCATGACGGAGTCCTCGCCGTAGATGCGCTTCATCAGGGTGGTCAGGGCGCCCTTCAGGTCGCCCATGGTGATGTGCTCGTCCACCACCAGGCCCTCGATCTGATGGAACATGGGGGAGTGGGTGGCGTCGGCCTCATCCTTGCGGAACACGCGACCGGGGGCCAGCATGCACAGGGGCGGCTTGTGGTTTTCCATGAACCGGATCTGCATGGGGCTGGTCTGGGTGCGCAGCAGAACAGAATCGTCGTCATTGAAATAGAAGGTATCGCTGCGGTCCCGGGAGGGGTGGCCCTCCTCGATGTTCAGCCGGGTAAAGTTGTAGCTGGCCAGCTCCACCTCGGGGCCGTCCACCACCTGGTAGCCCATGCCGACAAAGATGCCCTTGATCTCCTGGAGCACCATGTTCATGGGGTGCTGATGGCCCAGGGACACTTCCTTGCCGGGGATGGTGACGTCCACGGCCTCGGCCCGGAGTTTTGCCTCCATGGCCTTGGCGGCCAGATGGGTCTTGGCCTGCTCCAGGGTCTGCTCGATGGCGGCCCGGACGTTATTGGCAATCTGGCCCATGACAGGCCGCTCCTCGGCGGAGAGCTTGCCCATCTGCTTGAGTACGGCGGTCAGTTCGCCCTTTTTGCCCAGATACCGGACCCGCAGGGCCTCCAGCTCCTGGGGGTCGGCGGCAGCCTCCATGGCGGCCAGGGCCTCCTGCCGGATCTTTTCCAGCTGCTGTTTCATGATTGTGTCTATCTCCTTTGATCTTAAAATACAAATAAAAATAAAAAAGCCCTCCGTCCACAAGGGACGAAAGACCAGTCTTCCGCGGTACCACCCAAACTTCGCCTATCAGCGCGCTTTTCACCCATAACGGAGTCACCCGGCAAGCCCTACTGCAGGTTCAGGCCGCAGCTCACGAGAGAAAGCCGCAAATCCCCGGCAGACGGTTTCAGCCACCCCGTCCTCTCTGCAGCCGGTTTGGATTCTTGACAGCTCGATCATCGCTTTTGCAATATCGCGCTTATTCTAACACAGTTTTCCGGGTCTTGCAAGAAGGAATTTCATGGAGTATAATTTCTTATATATAGGGCAATCCGTTCCCCCAAAGAGAGGTGTGTCATGCTTCCAACCTGGCTTGTTCAGCAGACTTCATACTCGCTGATCAAAAAACTATGTCCGCCCCGGGATCAGAATACCCACAAGGGCGACTATGGGCGGATTCTGATTCTGGCAGGCTCCGAGGGCTTCACCGGCGCACCGTCCCTGGCGGCAAAAGGCGCTCTGCGGACGGGTGCGGGGCTGATTTTCACCGGCGTGCCCCGGACGGTCTATCCCATCGTGGCGGCCAAGCTGGACGCACCCATGGTGTTTCCCCTGCCGGACGAGAATGGCAGGCTTTCTCCAGACGCTCTTGACGTGATTTTGGAAAAGCTGGAGACAGCGGACGCCTGCCTCCTTGGCCCCGGCCTGGGCCGCTCGCCGGGCGTGGATACGTTGGTGCTGGAGCTGATCCGCCGCTGCCGCTGCCCGCTGGTGCTGGACGCCGATGGCATAAATGCCTCCGCCGGGCATATAGATGTACTGCGCGGAGCGGCTTGTCCTGTGATTCTGACGCCCCATGAGGGGGAATTCCGCCGCCTGACCCAAGCGCCGGAAACCGACCGGATCACCGGCGCCATGACCTTGGCCCGGGAGACCGGCGCCGTTGTCCTGCGAAAGGGCCATCAAACCGTGATCACCGATGGGAAGAAGACTTATGTCAACCGAACCGGCAATGCCGGTATGGCCACCGGAGGCAGCGGGGATGTGCTGGCAGGCATTATCGCATCGTATCTCGCACAGGGACTTTCTGA
>CAMBCW010000105.1 GCA_945864925.1 uncultured Clostridia bacterium | reverse complement strand
TCTACACACTGCATATCGTCGGCAGCGTCAGATGTGTATAAGAGACAGAACGTATGCTGTTTCAAATCTATGGGAACAATGCCGGCTGGCAGCTGCTGGGCTGGGTATTGGTCTTTGCCGGCCTGGTGCTGGCCAACGAGCTGTCCCGCCGCACCAAGGCGGGCGGCATCTTCTGCTTCCTGATCCTGCCTGCCGCCCTGACCGTGTATTTCATCGCCATCTATGTGGGCGCCGCCCAGGGCGCCCAGTGGGCCCTGAACAACCAGACTTACACCAACATGAACAGCTGGTTCCATTATGCCAAGCTCTACGCCGCCACAGCAGGCTGTATCGGCTTCATGATGCTCAAATATCGCTGGGGCATTGGCAAAACCCACTGGTTCAAGGCCTTCCCCTTCGCCATTGTGGCCATCAACATCCTCATTGCCGTAGCCAGTGATTTTGACAGCGGAATCCGCGGCCTGCAGTCCCTGGCCCAGAACGGCGACCGCTGGTGGCTGTCCTCGGAGAATGTGTGGCTCTACGGCGGCTTCTGGAACTGGCTCAACGGTCTGGCCGGCATTGTCAACATCTTCTGCATGACCGCCTGGTGGGGTATCTACACCTCCAAAAAGCGCGACGATATGCTGTGGCCTGACATGACCTGGTGCTATATCCTGGCCTACGACGTCTGGAACTTTGCCTATACCTACAACTGCCTGCCCACCCATGCATGGTACTGCGGCCTGGCGCTTCTGCTGGCTCCCACCTTCGCCAACAAATTCTGGAACAAGGGCGGCTGGATTCAGAACCGGGCCAACACCCTGGCCCTGTGGTGCATGTTCGCCCAGGTGTTCCCCCTGTTCCAGGACGCAAGCCGGTTTACCACTATTCCTGTGCTCTACGCCGACGGCTTTATGAATCCCGCCGTCCGGCCCACCGCCGCCGATCCCAGAGCCCAGGGCGTGATCTCTATCCTGGCCCTGGTGATCAACGTGTGCGTCCTGACCTATATCATCCGCCGGGCCGTGCTCCTGAAGAAGAATCCCTACAAGGAAGAAATCTTCACCCATCAGGCCGATTTCCAGGAAGCCCTGGCAAGAGCCGACGTGTGACACAAACCCATCCGCAAGAAAATCGCGGGGCCATGGTTCTTTATCCGAACCATGGCCCCGCGGAATGATTCTGTCAGGAGACGGTAATCTCCCAGGTATTGCTGTACTGTTTTCCCGGCTCCAGGCGGAGCAGGTCCTCCTGTTCTTCGAACACCGTCCGCTTCCCCGCCAACGACGGCAGCGCGCACCAGGGCTCCAGACAGACGTAGGGGGCATCTGTTTTGGGACAGTGCCAGATACCCAGGTAAGGCATATCGGGATAGGAAACCGTGACGCTGTGGCCGCCCTCCACCGGCTCCAGCGTGACGCTGCGGGCCATCTCCTGCAAAATAATGGCGTCGTCGTCAAACAGTCCATGGCGCAGCGGCAGGTTCTGTCCATCCTGAAGGGGATAGTCCGAGCAGGTGCCGGCGCGGAAGCAGTCCTCCGTAAAGTCCACCCGCTTGGGGCTGCAGGGCTTGCCGAAGTGCAGGCGGTAATCTTCGAAACGCTTTCCTGCCTCCAGCGGTACCTGGAACCCGGGATGACCGCCCAGACCAAAATACAGCATCCGGGTGTCCCGGTTTTCCACCTCATAGGTGATCCGGATCGTCCGGCCATCCAGGATATACCGGACGCGGAATACAAACCGTCTGGGATACTGCCGGAGCGTCTCCGGCGAATCCCGCAGCTCCAGAAGCAGTTCTGTCCCCGTGTTTGACAGCAGGGTAAACACGCAGTTCTTGGCAAAGCCGTGGATCTTCATGGCATACTGCTGATCATCCAGGCAGTAAACCCCATCCGTCAGGCGGGCCACATAGGGAAAAATATTCAGTGCACGGTCCGGCCAATAGGCAGGATCCCCCTGCCAGAGGTACTCCGTACCGTCGGCCCCCAGAATGGACTGCAGTTCGGCACCCCGTCCGGCCACTGTGACAGTGAGAAATTCATTCTGAATGGTATACATCAGACAACCTCCATCCTTTTCAGCACATCCTCATAGGCCGGGACACTGGAAATGCCACCGGGGCAGGTGGTGGACAAGCCGGCGCTGGTGCAGGCAAAGGTCACAATTTCCCGCAGTTCCGCCTCATTCAGATCCCCGGGTTGCTTGCCAGTCTGCAGCAGCTTCCAAACGGCGCTTCCGCCGAAGATGTCCCCCGCACCGGTGGTATCCACCACCCGGAGGCCCGTCAGACCGGGGACATGGCCCTTGGCGTTGGCATTCCGGAAACGGCATCCGTCCGGGCCGCAGGTGACAAACACCAGCTTCACATCAAAATGTTCCAGGAGATAGGCGCCGCCGGCCTCCGCATCCAGGCCCCACAGGAACTCCACCTCTTCCTCACTGATCTTCACCACATCAGCCTGGGTCAGCCCCCAGAGAATTTGTTCCCTGGCCGTGTCCAGGTCTTTCCACAGGGGCTTACGGAGATTGGGGTCGAACGTAATCAGCTTCCCCGCAGCCTTGGCGTAGGCCACAGCCTGGCGGGTGGCGCTGCGGGCTGGCTCGTCGGTCAGGGACAAGGTCCCGAAGTGGAGCGCCTTCGCCTCATCAATCAGGCGCAGATTTACCTCCTCAAAGGTGAGGCAGGTGTCCGCGCCGGGTTTCCGGGAAAATGCAAACTCCCGGTTTCCCGTCTCATCCAGGGTTACGAAGGCCAGGGTGGTAAACACATCGTCTGCCGTCACCAGGCCCCCGGTTTCAATTCCCGCTTTTTGGAGCGTTGCAGTCAGGAGTTTTCCAAAGGTGTCGTTTCCCACTTTGCCCAGCATGGCCGTTTTGGCACCGAATTTCGTCAGTGCCGCCAGGAAGTTGGCCGGTGCGCCGCCGGGATGGGCCACCATGGTGGGATACCCGTCCGCATCAGTGGCGGCGCAGGTAAAATCAATGAGCAGTTCGCCCAGAGCAACCACGTCAATCATCTTATAACCTCCCTTTTCTTTTTCCCAGCACAGCAGCGGGCTCAGAACTCCCGCCCACGGCAGGCAGGCTGTTTTGATTATTCTAGCATCTCATCCCGGAAAAGGAAAGCACTTTTTTCCTGGAGCCGGCTTCCCTGCCGTCCACTGCTGCCACGATTGGCCCCACACTTTCTGTGGGATCTGGCTAAATTTTCCGGAATGTGGCGCAGGAATTTTGTGCCTTTCCACCTCTTTACATTAGTCCTTTACCATGCTAATATATCAGCGTGCTAGCAAGTCAATGATAAGGAGGAACCATTTATGAAAAAGTTCGTCGCACTGCTGCTGGCAGTTGTCATGGTCGCAGGGATGACCGCCTGCGGCGCAAAGAAAGCCGCTTCCGCTTCCGACTCCGACATGGCCTATGTCAAGGAAAAGGGCAAGCTGGTAGTTGGCATCACTGATTTCGCCCCCATGGACTACCAGGAGAACGGCCAGTGGGTCGGCTTCGATGCTGACATGGCCAAAGCCTTCGCCGAAAGCCTCGGCGTGGAATGCCAGTTCGTGGAAATCAACTGGGACACCAAAGCCATGGAGCTGGACAGCAAGAACATTGACTGCGTCTGGAACGGCATGACCCTGACCAATGAGGTCACCTCTTCCATGGCTTGCTCCAATGCCTACTGCAACAACGCCCAGGTCATCGTCGTTCCCGCTGATGTGGCCGGCCAGTACGCCGACGCCGAAAGCTGCAAGGATCTGACCTTCGCCGTGGAGGCCGGTTCCGCCGGTGAGGCCGCCGTTGCCGAACTGGGTTATAACTACATCTCCGTAGCCGACCAGGCCAGCGCTCTGATGGAAGTCTCCTCCGGCACGTCGGACGCTGCTGTGATCGACCTGCTCATGGCCGGCGCTATGATCGGTGAAGGCACCAGCTACGCCAATCTGACCCACACGGCCGAACTGACTGCTGAGGAATATGGTGTCGGTTTCCGCAAGGGCTCCGACCTGGCAGCAGCTCTCAACGAGTTCTTCGCCGCTGCCTATGCCGACGGCTCCATGGCAGCCTGCGCCAAGACCTACGGCGTGCAGGATGCTTTGATCGCCCAGTAATTCCAAACAGTTCCGCAGCCCGGCAGCGCCGGGCTGCGGACAGAAGCTCCGGAGGTATCTCATGTTTCAAACCGTTCTCAACGCCCTGAATCAGGGTTTTCTGCTGACTCTGGCGCTGTTTCTGGTCACCCTGGCGGGCGCATTGCCCCTGGGGCTTTTGGTTTCTTTTGGCTCCATGAGTAGATTCCGCCCCCTTCGCTATGTGATGCGGACCATTGTCTGGATTTTCCGGGGCTCTCCCCTGCTGCTGCAGCTGTTTATCATTTTCTATGTTCCCGGGGAACTGGACCACAACATCTGGGCTTTTTCCAGCGGCCGGTTTTGGGCGGCAGCCACGGCTTTTATCCTGAACTACGCCTGCTATTTTTCCGAAATCTACCGGGGCGGCATCGAATCCATTCCCCGTGGGCAGGATGAAGCCGGTCTGGTCCTGGGCATGACCAAACAGCAGATCTTTTTCAAAGTCAAATTCATGCAGTTGGTCCGCCGGATTGTGCCGCCCATCTCCAACGAAATCATCACTCTGGTCAAGGACACCTCCCTGGCCAATTCCATCGCCCTGGCAGAAGTGATCTGGGCCGGCAAAAAGTTCATGAAAAGCGACGGTCTGGTGTGGCCGCTGTTTTTCACCATTCTGTATTATCTGGCTTTCACTGGCCTGCTGACCCTGTTCTTTGGGTGGCTGGAAAAGAAGCTCAGCTACTACAGCGTCTGAGGAGGATCCGCCATGGCAATGCTGGAAGTATCCCACATGGAAAAGCGCTTCGGCAACACCGAAGTGCTGAAAGATATCAGCTTTTCTCTGGAAAAGGGCCAATCTCTGGCCATTATCGGCTCCTCCGGCTCCGGAAAAACCACCCTGCTGCGCTCCCTGAACTTTCTGGAGACGCCGGACGCCGGCACCATCACCGTGGACGGCCAACTGCTGCTGGACGCGGCCGTCCGAACCAAGGCATCGGATAAGGAAATCCGCAAAAAGCGGCTGCGCTTTGGCCTGGTGTTCCAGAACTTCAACCTTTTCCCCCAATATACCGCCCTGGAAAACGTCATGCTGGCCAGCCAGCTGCTGGCCAAGGAGCGTCCGGACTACCGGCAGAACCGCCGGGAGATTCTGGAGCAGATTCGCACCCGGGGCGTGGAGCTGCTGACCCAGGTTGGACTGCAGGACCGCTTAGACAACTATCCCCATCAGCTCTCCGGCGGCCAGCAGCAGCGGGTTGCCATCGCCCGGGCATTGGCTCTGGATCCGGACATCCTGTGCTTTGACGAACCGACCTCCGCCCTGGACCCGGAGCTGACCGGCGAAGTCTTGAAGGTCATCCGCTCCTTGGCGGAACGGAACATGACCATGATCATCGTGACCCACGAGATGGCCTTTGCCCGGGACGTGGCCGACCAGATCATCTTCATGGACGGCGGCGTCATTGTGGAACAGGGTCCGGCCCGCCAGGTCATCGAGCATCCTGTGCAGGAACGCACCCGCCGTTTCCTGTCCCGGTATCAGGGACAAAGCTAAAGCAGACAGCAACGCCTCCCCTGGCTCAGGGGAGGCGTTGTTGCTTAAACCTAAATCCTGACTATCTGATTTCTGCAAATTTCATGTAAGTGTTTAAAAAAGGCTGTCATTGCGAGCCAGTGCGCACACTGGCGTGGCAATCCGCTTCCCCTGTACAGACCGATTAGAAACTTGCAGTGTTTGGGATACGGATTGCCACGTCGCTTCGCTCCTCGCAATGACAGTGCGGGACGGAACCCCGTCAAAAAAATGCGTATGCTTACTGAAACCGATCGTCAAAACATAAACTTACAGATCCAGCAGGGCCACGGCCACGTCGTTGACGTTGGTGCCGGTGGGGCCGGTGACAATCAGGCCACCGGTCTTTTTCAGGGCGTGATAGGCGTCGTTGTCCTGGAGGACCTGATAGATTTCCAGGCCCTGGGCCTTGAGTTCTCCGGCCGTTTCATAGTCGGCATAGCCGCCGGCTGCGTCAGTGGGCCCGTCGGTCCCGTCGCTGCCCACGCTGAATACGGCAGCGCCCCGGAGGCCGTGAATGCCTTCCGCTGCGGCCAGGGCCAGTTCCTGGTTCCGGCCGCCCTTGCCGTGGCCGGTGAGCTGCACCACGGTCTCGCCGCCGGCCAGGAACGCCAGCTTCCCGCCCTCTGCGGCATGGGTCTTCAGGATGGAGGCCAGGAAGCTGCCGGCCTCTTTGGCCTGACAGCACAGCTGGTCCGTCAGAATCACCGGGGTATAACCCAAGGTTCTGCAGGCGTCCGCCGCCGCTGTGCAGAGCTGACGCACTGAACCGGTAATCTGGGTGGTGACGTTGTCCAGGGATTTGGGTGTCTCCTGCTCCAGCAGTGCCCTGGCCTGCGGCGACAACTTCAGGCTGTATTTCTCCGCGATGGCTGCGGCCTGGGCACAGGTACTGCCGTCGGGACAGGCGGGGCCGGAAGCGATCATATCCAGGGGATCCCCCAGAATATCGCTGAGAATGATGGAAAACACCTGAGCCGGTGCGCACAGCTGGGCAAACCGGCCGCCTTTCACGGCGGAGAGCCGTTTGCGGATGGTGTTGATTTCCACAATGTCCGCACCGCAGGCCAGCAGCTGGCCGGTGATATCCTGGAGCTCCTCTCCGGACACCAGGGGCTTCTCAAACAGGGCGCTGCCGCCGCCGGACAGCAGGAACAGCACCGTGTCCTGGGGCTCCAGGTGCTCCACCAGAGCCAGCGCCTTGGCGGTTCCGGCGAAGGAATTTTCGTCCGGCACAGGATGGCCCGCCTCGCAGCAGGCAAAGCCGGCAATGGGGCCCTTCACATGGCCGTATTTCGTAACCACCACGCCATCATCAATCCGACTGCCCAAGCAGTCATAGGCAGCTTTGGCCATCTGCCAGGCGGCCTTTCCGGCTGCCACCAATACCACCCGGCCAGGGAAGGTTTTCCCCTCCAGGGCCCGCTGTACGGCGGCGTCAGGCTGCACCGCCGCAATGGAAGCAGCCACAATTTGATCCGCATGGGAACGCAGACGCTTATCCATGGTTGGTTTCCTCCCTTCCCAGGCGGATGCCCGCCAGCGCTTCATAATAGTGGGCCATGGCGCTGTGGTCACAGCCGCCGTCGCCCCGGCTGCGCAGAAGCTGCAGCACCTCCTGGGCCTGGGCCGTCATGGGAACCGGCGCGCCCACGGCGTGGGCACAGTCCAGGGCGTTGTTCAGATCCTTGATGTGCAGATCGATGCGGAAGCCCGGCCGGTCGTTGCCGGACAACATCATAGGCGCCTTGGCTTCCATCACCGTGGAGCCGGCCAGACCGCCCCGGATGGCTTCAAAGACGCACCGGGGATCCACCCCGGCTTTCTGGGCCAGGGTCAGGGCCTCCGCCAAGGCCTGGATGTTGCAGGCCACAATGATCTGGTTGGCCAGCTTGGCCGTGTTGCCGGCGCCGATCTCGCCGCACCGGACCGCCGAGGCGCCCATGGCCAGCAGCAAGGGCTTGCAGCGGTCAAACACATCCTCTTTACCGCCCACCATGAAGGACAGGGTGCCGTCCACAGCTTTCGGCTCGCCGCCGGACACCGGCGCATCGAGCATCTCTACGCCCCGTTCCGCCAGCACGGCAGCAATTTCGCGGCTGGCCATGGGATCGATGGAACTCATGTCCACCAACACAGAACCCGGCTTCATGGTCTGGCCCACTCCATCGGGGCCCAGAACCACTTCCCGCACCTGGGGCGAGTTGGGCAGCATGGTCATGACCACGTCGCAGATCCGGCCGATCTCCGCAGGCAGCCCCGCCTGTGCACCGCAGCTGACCAATTCGGCCACGGTGGAGGCTTTGTGGGTATGGACCTGTCTCTTATACACATCTGACGCTGCCGACGATATGCAGTGT
>CAMBCW010000104.1 GCA_945864925.1 uncultured Clostridia bacterium | reverse complement strand
ACTATCCGCCCCAGCCCGTTATCACCAAGGATAACGTCACCATGCAGATCGACACCGTGGTCTACTTCCAGATCACGGACCCCAAGCTCTATACCTACGGCGTGGAGTATCCCATGGTCGCCATGGAGACCCTCACCGCCACCACCCTGCGTAACATCATCGGCGATCTGGAGCTGGACCAGACCCTGACCAGCCGCGACGTCATCAACACCAAGATGCGGGCCATCCTGGACGAGGTCACGGATCCCTGGGGCATCAAGGTCAACCGCGTGGAACTGAAGAACATTCTGCCGCCTGCCGACATCCAGAACTCCATGGAGAAGCAGATGAAGGCCGAGCGTGACCGCCGCCAGGCCATCCTGCAGGCCGAGGGCACCAAGCACTCCGCCATTCTGGTGGCCGAGGGCGAAAAGGAAGCCGCCATTCTGCGGGCCGATGCCGAGAAGCAGGCCGCCATCCTCAAGGCCCAGGGCGAAGCCGAAGCCATCCTGGCCATCCAGAAGGCCATGGCCGACTCGGTGAAGCTGCTGAATGATGCCTGCCCCAACGATCAGGTCATCAAGCTCAAGGCGCTGGAGACCATGCAGAAGGTGGCCGACGGTCAGGCAACCAAGCTGATCATCCCCTCCGAGCTGCAGGGCCTGGCCGGCCTGGCAGCCTCCGTCAAGGAATTCGCCAAAGACTGAGATAAACACGGCTCCCTAATAGGGAGCCGTGTTCATAAGACAGCGAACAGCCGCCGCAGTTCAAACTGCGGCGGCTGTTCTTGCATTGATCCTTTTATGCGATAAACAAAAATGAAACAGGCCTGCAAATTGGGGTTTGCAGAGCAGTTCGGGTTTGCGGAAGCCCCATGCCTCCCCTACAATAGGGGAGGTGCTGAGCGTTAGCGAAGCGGAGGGGTGTCAAACTGCCATGCTTCACATGCAGCTGCAAGGATCTTTGGTGCTTTGACACCCCTCAGTCAGCTTCGCTGACAGCTCCCCTATTGTAGGGGAGGCATGAGCTGCTGCGCACCCACTCGTGCCCCCTCTACAGGGGGCTGGACGCCCGCAGGGCGGCCTGGGGGTTGCTGCAAATCAGCAATTATATCGTTCATTCGACAAAATTGCTTGTCGATACAACCCCCAGTCAGCTTCGCTGACAGCCCCCTGTAGAGGGGGCACAAGGGTCAGTGCATCATTCAAAGTCAAATCCCAATTTGCCGAACTGACACAAGGGCACACTTCGGTACGCCTTTCGGTGTACTGTACGATCTGGGATTTTCAGCTGCGCCCAATCTGTCTTTTGGACGCCCCACGGTTCGGGGCGCATTTTTGCCTTATTTCCGCAGTTCGATGATCTGGTCGCGGAGGACGGCGGCGTATTCGTATTCCATCATGCGGGCAGCCTCGCGCATGGCCTTTTCCAGCTTGGCAATCTCCCGCTCCTTCTCTGCCTTGGTCATCTTGACGCCGGCCTTACCCTTGACCTCCTGGCTGGGCTTGGAAATCTCAATCAGATCCCGGACAGACTTGATGATGGTCTTGGGCACGATGCCGTGGGCCTCATTGTAGGCCTGCTGGATCTGACGGCGGCGGGCCGTTTCGTCCATGGCAGCCCGCATGGAGGGCGTGACTGTATCGGCGTAGAGGATGACCTGGCCCTCGGCGTTGCGGGCGGCCCGGCCGATGGTCTGAATCAGGCTGGTTTCGCTGCGCAGGAAGCCCTCCTTGTCGGCGTCCAGCACCGCCACCAGGCTCACCTCCGGCAGGTCCAGGCCCTCCCGCAGGAGGTTGATGCCCACCAGCACGTCAAACTTGGCCAGACGCAGATCCCGAATGATCTCCATGCGCTCCATGGCGGAGATATCGGAGTGCATATACCGCACCCGGACGCCATGCTTGCGCAGGTACTCCGTCAGGTCCTCGGCCATTTTTTTCGTCAGGGTTGTCACCAGCACCCGCTGGTCTTTGGCAGCCCGGAGATTGATCTCGTTCATCAGGTCATCGATCTGCCCCTGGATGGGCCGTACCAGCACCTCTGGATCCAGCAGGCCTGTGGGCCGGATGACCTGCTCCGCCGTCTGGCTGGAGCGGGACTGCTCGTACTCTCCCGGCGTGGCAGAGACGTAGATCACCTGGTTGAGCTTGGACTGGAACTCTTCAAAATTCAGCGGCCGGTTGTCAAAGGCCGAGGGCAGGCGGAACCCGTATTCCACCAGGCTCTCCTTGCGGCTGCGGTCGCCGGCGTACATGGCCCGGACCTGGGGCAGGGTGACGTGGCTTTCATCGATGAACATCAAAAAGTCGTCAGGGAAATAGTCCAGCAGCGTCATGGGCGGAGAGCCAGGCTCCCGGCCGGAGATCACCCGGGAATAGTTCTCGATTCCGGTACAGAAGCCGATTTCCTGCATCATCTCGATGTCGTAGAGGGTCCGCTGGCGGATGCGCTGTGCCTCCAGCAGCTTGTCGTGCTCCTCAAAGTATTTCACCTGCTGCCACATTTCAGCTTCAATTTCCCGGATGGCCCGGTCCATTTTCTCTTTGGTGGCCACATAGTGGCTGGCGGGATAGATGGCGATATGGCTGACGATGCGCTCCGGCAGGCCGGTGACGGCATTGATTTCGGAAATCCGATCGACCTCATCGCCGAAGAACTCAATCCGAATGGCCCTGCCCGACCAATAGGCGGGATAGACCTCCACCGTATCTCCCCGCACCCGGAAGTTATTGCGGGTGAAGTTCAGGTCGTTGCGCTCATAACGGATTTCCACCAGCTTCTTGATCAGCTCCTCCCGGCTCTTTTCCTGACCGGCCCGCAGGGAGATGACCATATTTTTATAGTCGATGGGATCGCCCAGGCCGTAGATGCAGCTGACAGAAGCCACCACGATCACATCCCGCCGCTCAAACAGCGACGATGTAGCCGAGTGCCGCAGCCGGTCGATTTCCTCATTGACAGAGGAATCCTTCTCAATGTAGGTATCCGTATGGGCAATATAAGCCTCGGGCTGGTAGTAATCATAGTAGGAGATGAAATATTCCACAGCGTTCTCCGGGAAGAACTCCCGGAATTCGGCACACAGCTGGGCCGCCAGGGTCTTGTTGTGGGCCAAAACCAAGGTGGGCCGGTTGGCCTGCTGGATGATATTGGCCATGGTGAAGGTCTTGCCGGAGCCGGTGACGCCCAGCATGACCTGCTCCTCAAAGCCCAGATTCAGGCCCCGCACCAGCTTTTCAATGGCCTGGGGCTGGTCTCCGGTGGGCTGATAAGGGGCGTGAAGCTTAAAATCCATGGGGATTCCTCCTCTTGGGCCTGTCCTCAAGGAAAATACGGATCGCAACGTCTGTCATTGCGAGGAGCGAAGCGACGCGGCAATCCGTCCCCAGGATCGTTCGAATGGATCCGGGTTCCCAACCAAATGCATGGCTTACAGGGAGAACGGATTGCCACGACCAGTCTGCGGACTGGTCTCGCAATGACAGGGAAAGAGAAGCGATGTTTCCTTGCGGGAAGGCGGTTTCTGTCTCCATTATTATGGATATCCTGCCCATTGTCAATTCTATTTTGTCCAAGCCCCGCATAGGATGAAAGCAGGAACAGAAAGGAGACTGGGCGCCAATGGCATACGGATATGAGGAAAAAGCTCTGGAAAACCCCCACAAGCTGACGCTGGACGGCCGTAACCGGCTGACCATGACGGGGGTGACGGAGGTGGAGAGCTTCGACGAGAGTATGATCGTACTGCACACCACCCGGGGGACCCTGGTAGTCCGGGGCACCGGGATGCATCTGCAGCTGCTGAGTCTGGATGGCGGACAGGTCCATGTGGACGGCACCGTGGACTCCATGACCTATGAGGACACGGCCCGGGAGGCCGGCGGGTTCCTGACCCGGCTGTTTGGCTGATGGAGCTGCCGGTCACATCCCAGGCCTGGGAATTTCTGCTGTCAGCCGTCCTGGGGGCAGCCCTGGCCCTGGCCTATGACCTGCTGCGGGGGCCGCGCCGCCTGCGGCCAGGGCTGACCTGGCTTCTGGACCTGTTATTCGGCCTGTTGGTATTCTGCAGCCTGGTCTGGTTCCTGCTGGTCCCCGGGCGGGGCCTGTTTCGCCTATACTGTTTCCTGGGTCTTATCCTGGGAGCAGCCCTGTGGTTTCTCACCGTGGGCCCTTGGTTTTTGCGAATCTGGATCCTGTGCCTGCAGCTTTTGGGGAAGGTTGTCCGCTTTTTTCTTCTCCCTGTGACAAAATTTTTGAAATTTTTACGGCAATTTGCAAAAAAATGCTTTTCATCTGGCGAGAAATGGGTTAAAATAACCTGTAAGGTATGCCGCTCTGCGGCTGCAAAGCTTTTTCCCAAAGGAGGAAACGGTCATGCGGTTCAAGCATTCGTCCCTGATGACGAAGATCCTGATTCTGGTTTTGGTGGTGTACGCTACCGTTACCCTGGTTTCCCTGCAGAATCAGGTGGCCGAAAAGAACGCGGAAGCCGAACTCCTGCAAAGCAGCATCGACGCCGCAAAGCAGGAAAACCTTCGCCTGCAGCAAGCCATCGACACACTGGACACCGACGAGGGCGTGGAAGCCGTCGCCCGCCAGAAGCTGGGATGGGTTGCCAAGGGTGAAATCGTTTTTTACGACATGGGCAACTAGCCAAAGCCAATTCTGAGGGGGAGAACGGAACAAGTTTATGGATCTTACAGTTGGTGCCATCATTGAAGGAAAAGTCAAATCCATCACCAAGTTCGGCGCGTTCATCACGCTGCCGGGCAACCAGACCGGCATGGTACATATTTCAGAAATCACCCATGCTTATGTCAACGACATCCACGACCATTTGACGGAGGGTCAGGACGTTAAGGTCATGGTGATCGGCCTGGACAACGGAAAAATCAACCTGTCTATCCGGAGAACGCAGCCGGCGCCTCCGCGGCAGCAGCCTGACCGTTCCAAGCAGGGCTTTGACCGTTCCCGCCCGGATTCCCGGCCCTCCACGCCGCGCCCGCAGGACAATCGTCCGCCCCGTCCGCGGCCAGCCCAGCCTGCCGAAAAGCAGCCGCAGTCCTTTGACGACATGGTCAAGCAGTTCATGGCGGATTCGGACAGCAAAATCTCCGGCCTGAAGCAATACTCCGACCGGAGAACCAAGAACAGAAGAAGATGATAAAAAAGCCAGCTGCCTTGGAGGGCAGCTGGCTTTTCCATGCAAAATGCTAAACTTTTGAAATCTCTGTAGGGGCGGCCCGATGTGGCCGCCCGCAAAGGACCGTTCAGACGACTTTCCAGGGGTTTTTCTGTCCCTGGGCGTCGTACAGGCAGCTGAGGATAGAATTTTCCACCATGTCCGATACGCTGCGGTCGGTGTAGAAGGCCATATGGGGCGTCACCACCACGTTGGGCATGTCCCGCAGGATGGACAGGCGGCGGTTGCCCAGGACATCGGCCCGGCGGTCATAGTAGTACATGCGGAACTCATCCTCCACCACGTCCAGGCCGCAGGCGCCGATTTTACCGCTCTCCAGGCCCTCAATCATGGCGTCGGAGTCGATGAGGCCGCCCCGGGCGGTGTTGATGAGGACCACGCCGTCCGGCATTTTGGCAATGGCCTCCCGGTCAATCAAGTGGAAGTTCTCTGCAGTCAGAGGCGCATGGAGGGTAATCAGGTCACAGCGGCGCAGCAGCTCCTCCAGGGGGAGATACTCCACATCCAGATCCGGGTTGGGATATACATCGTAAGCGTAGACCTTGCAGCCGAAGCCCTTGAGGTTGCGGATGACGCAGCGGCCGATGCGCCCCGTGCCGATAACGCCCACGGTACGCTCGCACAGCAGGCTGCCCTGGATGCCCTGGAGGGTAAAGTCGTTGATGACCGCCCGCTGCATGATGCGCTTCATCTTCCGCAGGGCCATGAGCATCAGCATCACGGCGTAGTCGGCCACGCACTCCGGCGTGTAGCTGACGTTGGAAACGCCCATCCCCACAGCTTTGGCATGGATGTAGTCCACATGATCATAGCCGATGGTCCGGGTGGAAATCATTTTCACACCCAGGGCCTGGAGCCGGTCGAGCATGGGCGCCGTGACCGGGTTGGTCAGAATGGAGATATAGTCATAACCAGCAGCCAGTTCCAGAGTATCTTCGTTGATGGGCCGGGTGGTCAGGCCCAGTTCCACCCCCAGCGCCTCCGCATGGCGGTGAAAACACGGCTCCTCGTCAAAGGGCCGGCAGGCAAAGGCAAACAACTTCATGAAGTAACAGGCTCCTTTATCACTTTACTGTGTCGATAAACGTATGTTACCACCGTTTTCCGTCGCGGTCAAGGGATTTGTTTCCCAGGAAAAAGGTTGACGGAAAAGAGCCGGCAGGATACAATAGACCAAAGACATTTTTTTGGAAATCGCCGTATTTGGATCGGAGGAGCAACATGCGAAAACTGAAGATTTATCAAATTGACCCGCTTCTGAAGAAATACTCCAGGGACCTGGATCAGCGGATGACCAACTATGAGCACAAAAAGCAGGAGCTGCTGAAAGACGGCCAGACCCTCAGCGATTTTGCCAACGGCTATCTGTATTACGGCATTCACAGAGTTCGGGGCGGTTGGGTCTACCGGGAGTGGGCGCCGGCGGCGGAGGCCATGTATCTCACCGGCGATTTCAACGGCTGGCAGCGCCATGCCAACCCCATGGAAAAGAAGGAAAACGGCGTCTGGGAGCTGAAGCTTTCCGGAGCCGACGCCCTGCGGGACGGTCAGAAGGTCATGGCCATCGTGGTGCACAATGGCAAGGAACTGGACCGCATTCCCCTCTATGCCAACTATGTGGTGCAGGACCCCAAGACCATCGAGTGGAACGCCCAGATCTACGCCCCCAAAACGCCCTTTCCCTGGACCGACGCCGGATTCCGCCGGGAGAGAGTTCCCTATATCTACGAGTGCCATGTGGGCATGGCCCAGGAGGAACCCCGGGTCGGCACCTATGACGAATTCCGGGAGAAGGTCCTGCCCCGGATCAAGGCCCTGGGCTACAACACCATCCAGATCATGGCCATCATGGAGCATCCCTACTACGCCTCCTTTGGCTATCAGGTGACCAACTTCTTCGCGCCGGCCTCCCGCAGCGGCACCCCTGACCAGCTCAAAGCCCTGGTCAACGCCGCCCATGAGATGGGAATCGCGGTGCTGCTGGACGTGGTGCATTCCCACGCCTGCAAAAACACCCGGGAGGGTATCAACGAGTTTGACGGCACGGCGGAGCAGTTCTTCCACGCCGGCGCCCGGGGGGAGCACGCCGCCTGGAACACCAAGTGCTTCAACTACAACAAAAACGAGGTCATCCACTTCCTGCTGTCCAACCTGAAATTCTGGCAGATGGAGTATCACTTCGACGGCTTCCGATTCGACGGCGTGACCTCCATGCTCTACCACAACCACGGCCTGGGCTGCAGCTTCGGCCCCTATGACACCTATTTCTCCATGAACACCGACACCGAGGCCGTGACCTATCTGCAGCTGGCCAACGAGATGATCCGGGAGGTCAACCCCGACGCCCTGACCATCGCCGAGGATACCTCCGCCATGCCCGGCCTGTGCCTGCCCATCGCCGACGGCGGCATCGGATTTGACTACCGCCTGGCCATGGGCGAGCCGGACATGTGGATCAAGCTGCTGAAGGAAGTCTCCGACGAGTGGTGGGACATGTGGCACATCTACAACGAGCTGTCCGGCCGCCGGCCCAAGGAAAAGGTCATCGGCTACGTCGAGTCCCACGACCAGGCCCTGGTGGGAGACAAGACCATCATGTTCCGCCTGTGCGACAAGGAAATGTATTGGGCCATGGACAAGGCCTCCCAGAACATGGTGGTGGACCGGGGCATCGCCCTGCACAAGATGATCCGCCTGCTGACCCTGACTCTGGGCGGCGAGGGTTACCTGAACTTCATGGGCAACGAGTTCGGCCATCCCGAGTGGATCGACTTCCCCCGGGAGGGCAACGGCTGGAGCTACCACTACTGCCGCCGCC
>CAMBCW010000103.1 GCA_945864925.1 uncultured Clostridia bacterium | reverse complement strand
GCAAGTGTGCGCCTTTGGCGTGCGCGCAGCCCGATGCAAATTCTCCTTCGATCAAGGCCTGCTTTGATCGATAGCGTGTCGAAAAGACCTTTTCGACACGCTGCGCGCCCCCTCTCCAGGAGGGGACGCGCAGATGATCAAAAAATGTTGCAGCCATGGCGGCTTCTTTGCTTTCGATTCGCAGCCTCACGGGAAAATTATAAATACTCTCTGTCGTAATCCCGTTTTTTTGTGGTTTCCCGCAAAACCAGACGTGGCTGCACCACCGTGTGGGCCAACGGCACCGGTTTTCCCTCAATCACCCGCAGCAGCTGCCGCGCCACATGCTGCGCCATATCATAGTGGGGCTTGGAGACCGTGGACAGGTGGGGATTGAACACCGTGGTCAGCTCAATGTTGTCAAACCCAATGACCTCCACCTCTTCCGGCACCTGAATGCCGCGGGCCTGGAGCTGAGAGACGATCCCGATTGCAATCAGGTCGCTTCCGGTCATGATGGCGTCAAAGGCAATTCCACGGTCCAGCAGGAAGTCCACCGCTTCCCTGCCATATTCCACACTGTAGTCGCCATGGAGCGTCAGTTCCTCCCGCACCGGCAGGCCAAATTCCCGGTGGGCTTTGCAGTAGCCCTCCATTCGCTGGCGCGATCCGGAGGTGCCCGGGTTGCCTTCCACATAAACCACCCGGCGGTTGCCGCCCCGCAGCAGATAGGACGCGGATTTATATCCGCCCAGCACATTGTCGCCGCCAATCCCCGTATCGCTGAGGGAACTGTCAAAGGTCCGCCCCACCAGTCCCAGAGGGACATGATAGTTGCGGAATTGGGTCAAAAATTCCCGGTTGGACACGCCGGAGCACAGGATAATCCCGTCCACCCGCTTATCGATCATATTCAGCAGCTGTTTGGCCTCCTGCTCCGGATTGTAGTCGGAGTTGGCCACAATGACAGAATACCCCTTGGTATCCATATAGTCCGTAACACCCCGGATAATCTTGGGGTAGAAGAAGTTGGAAACATCAGGGAGGATCAGGCCCACCATTCCCGACCGGGAGGTAGCCACACTGCGAGCCAGGGCATTGGGGCGGTAATTCATCTTCTCAATGGTCTGCAGAACCCGCTCCCGGGTCTTTTCCCCCACGCCGCTGGGACTGTTATTGATAACCCGCGATACCGTAGCCTTGGAAACCCCACAGATCTGGGCAATTTCCGCAATGCTGTACTTCCGTTTCTCCATGGCCGTGACCCTTCCTTCCTGCCTCTATTGGTATCTTATCACAGTTTCACCAAATCTCGCAACGGAATTTTTCCAAAACAACCCTCCTTCCACTCTTGCATGGAAAAAATTCTTGTGCTATGATCTGAGTAACCGGTTTCTTATCTTTAACCTCAGAATACAATAGAAACGGAAGGTCGTCAACTATGATTCCCAATTACCTTGAAAAAGTTTACGCCGGATTTCTCGGCATGAACATCGGCATCCGCCTGGGTGCACCGGTGGAGCCCACGATCTGGACCTATGACCGGATCTATCAGACCTACGGCGAAATCACCGACTATGTGAAAGAATTCAAGAACTTCGCTGCCGACGACGACGCCAACGGCCCTGTCTTTTTCCTGCGGGCCCTGCTGGACGACGCGGTGGATCGGCCCTTGACGCCTCAGGATGTGGCACGGGCATGGCTCAACTATGCCCGTGAGGGCCTTGGCATGTTCTGGTGGGGCGGTTACGGCGTCAGCACCGAGCACACCGCCTATCTGAACCTGAAGCACGGCATTCCCGCGCCCCAGTCCGGCTCCATCCAGCAAAACGGTCAGATCATGGCCGAACAGATCGGCGGCCAGATCTTTATCGACACCTGGGGACTGGTTTCCCCCGGAAATCCCCGGCAGGCGGCGGATCTGGGCCAGACCGCGGCCAGTGTTTCCCACGACGGCAACGGCGTCTGGGGTGCCCGGTTCATGTGCGCCGCCATTGCCAAAGCCTTTGAGACCGGCGACATCGACGAAATCCTTGACGCCGGCCTGGCGGAGATCCCCGCCGTGTGTACTTACCGGGCCGTGGCCGAGGCCGTCCGGGCCTTCCATCGGGAGCATCCTTCCGACTGGCGGGCCTGCCATGACATGCTGGTACGGGACTGGGGCTATGACAAGTACCAGGGGGTGTGCCATATCATCCCCAACGCCGGCGTCTGCATCATGGCCCTGCTCTACGGCCAGGGCCGTTTTGACCGCACTGTGGAAATCGCCACCATGGCCGGCTGGGACACCGACTGCAATGCCGGCAACGTGGGCACCATTCTGGGCGTGGCCTGCGGCGTGGAGGGTCTGCCCCGGCGCTACCGCGGCCCCATCAACGACGGCATCGTCTGCTCCGGCGTCTCCGGCTATCTGAATATTCTGGACATTCCCTCCTTTTGCCGGGAAGTGGCCATGCTGGGCTATCGCCTGGCCGGAGAGGAAGCTCCCCAGGCGCTCCGGAACGCCTACCGCCCCGGCGAAGTCTACTTCGACTTTGAATTGCCCGGCAGCACCCACAACATCCGTCTGTCCGATCATTTCCTGTGCCGTGCCGTCCACTCCACCAGGCACGCCTATGCCGGAACCGGCTCTCTGGAGATTCTCCTGGACCGCATGGTCCGGGGCGACCAGTGCAAAGTCTTCTATAAACCCTTCTATACCCGCGACGACTTCTCTGACGCCCGCTACAGCCCCGTATTCAGCCCCACAGTCTACTCCGGTCAGACTGTGTCCATGAAGTTGTATCTCGACCAGTGGAACGGCAACGAAACTCCCGGCGTGGCCCCCTATGTGCGCACCTGCAGCGACCGGAAGGATCATCTGCAGGGCTATGTCAAGCTGGTTCAGGGCCAGTGGATTGACGTCACGTTCACCATTCCCGATACCCACGGCGATGTGGTGGACGAAGTAGGGATCGTGGTGGAGGGCTATGCTCCCGCCTCCGCCAAGACCCTCGGCATGATCTACCTGGACGAATTCACCATCCGCGGCAAGAGTGCCTGCACCATCGCCATTGCAAAGCAAAAGAAGGATTTTGCCTCCGTAACCCCCTTCTCTGTGGATCACGGCGCCTGGGACCTCTATGGCGGCACTCTGAACCTCATGCGATGCGAGCCTGCCTTCGCCTACACCGGCAATTATTACGCCCGGGACTATCGCTGCAGCGCGCCGGTGACTCCCCATAACGGCGAGAGCCATCTGCTTGTGGCCCGGGCCCAGGGTGCCCAGCGGTGCTACGCCGCCGGTCTGGGACAGACAGGCGAGGCAGTGATTCTGAAAAACGACTTTGGCTTCACTCCCCTGGCCCGGTGCAGCTTTGACTGGCAGCCGGAGCAGACCTACCAGGTGGAGCTGCGCTGCCAGGGCGACAAAATCACCCTGACCATCGACGGCCAGCCCCTGCTAACCACCCGGGACAGCGCTTTCCGTCACGGCATGTTCGGCTGCGGTTCCTGCTCCATGGGCCGCACATCCTTCGGCGATTTCCGGTTCCAGGAATTATAAGTTATCAATCTATCAACGATCAAGGACCTGCCGCAGCTCTCTGCGGCAGGTCCTTTTTGCATTTATGGACAGAACACATACCGGTTCAGGCGATCAAATGCCTCCTGCACCCGGGACAGGGGCAGCGCCAGGTTCATGCGGATGTGGCAGGGACCGTGGAACATCCGGCCATCCTGCCAGCCTACGCCCACATCCCAACCGGCTTGCTCCACCTGGTCGATGGTTTTCCCATGGGCGGCGCACCAATCGGTGCAATCCAGAAACAGCATATAGGTTCCCTCGGGCCGGGTCACCCGGACGCCGGGGAAGTGCGCTCCTATGTAATCGCAGGCATAGCGGAGATTGCCGTCCAGAACCTGACACAGTTCGTCCACCCAGACGTGGCCCTCGGGGCTGTACGCGGCCATCAGGGCGTGCATGGACAGGACGTTCATGCTGTTGTAGTGGGACTTGCCGCCCTTGGCCCGGACACGGTCCCGGAGCATCCGGTCATAGATGATGTGATAGCTGCCCACCAGACCTGCCAGATTGAAGGTCTTGCTGGGGGCATAGAAGGCAACGGTACGCCGGCGGGCATCCTCGCTGATGCTCTGGGTGGGAATATGACGGTGGCCGGGCATGATCAGATCCGACCAGATTTCATCAGAAATTACCACGCAGTCATTGGCCCGGCAGACCTCCATGGCCTGCTCCAGCTCCCAGCGCTCCCAGACCCGCCCTGTGGGGTTGTGGGGGCTGCACAGAATCACCACGTGGATGTTTTCCGCCTTGAGTTTGGCGTCCATGTCGGCAAAGTCCATCCGGTAGACGCCCTGCCCGTCCTGCTTCAGAGGGCTGTGAACAATCCGGTAGCCGTTGTTTTCCAGGACGCTGGTGAACCCAATGTAGGTGGGACTGTGGACCAAAACCGGGTCGCCGGGCGCCGCAAAGCTGGTCACCGCTGAC
Organism: uncultured Clostridia bacterium; assembly: GCA_945864925.1. Classification (GTDB taxonomy): domain Bacteria; phylum Bacillota; class Clostridia; order Oscillospirales; family Oscillospiraceae; genus Avoscillospira. The sequence goes on along the minus strand of CAMBCW010000103.1, from coordinate 3,717 downwards.
ACCACGCCCCCCAAAACCCCGTTTTCATAACCAATGCAGGACGGTTCCAGGTCTGTGACGCCGTTGCGCGTCTGCTGCCAATGGATAATGGCTTTATAATAGTCCTCCGTGGGGCGGAAATAGCCGTAGAGGGGATGGCTGGCCCGCTGAATCAAAGCCGCCGGAATGGTGGGCACCGTGGGGAAGTTCATATCCGCTACCCACATGGGGATCTCGTCAAAGCCCTCTTGGGGCCGGGCCGGGCCAATTCCAGTGCCCAACCCATCCACCGCCATGGCATCCTTGCCATGGCGATCCAAAACCGTCGTAAAATCGTAAGTCATTTCTGTTCTCCTCTCTGAAGAATGGTTCCGCCGCCCAGGACCAGGTCGCCGTCATAAAATACCGCCGCCTGGCCCGGCGTCACAGCCCGCTGGGGCCGGTCAAATTCCAGTATCACACCGTTTTGGGCAGGATGAATGGTGCACGGCTCCGCATTGGGCGTATAACGCACCTTTGCCTGGGCCCGGATGGGAAACGTCAGGGTGTCAAAGGGGATAAAGTTTACATCCCCCACCGGCACGCGGGTGGAATACAGCCTTTCATTGGGTCCCAGCAGGACGTCGCCGCCCCGTTTTCCTACCACATAGATCCGTTCGCCGTAGGCCACCTCCAGGCCCCGGCGCTGGCCCAGGGTATAGGCCTCCTGGCCCTTGTGGGGCCCCAGATCCTCCCCCTTGGGGCCGATGAACCGCCCCGGCCGCGGCACCACGCCGTCGGCTTTGAGAAACGCCAGATAGTCCCCGTCGGGAATGAAACAAATGTCCTGGCTGTCCCGCTTGGACGCCACCGGCAGGCCCGCCAGGCCCGCCTTCGCCCGGGCCTCCTCCTTGGTGTAATCCCCCATAGGGAACACCACATGAGCCAGCTGCTGCTGGGTAAGGTGGTAGAGCATATAGGTCTGATCCTTGGCCAGGTCCTTGGCCGTATAGAGTAGGTACCGCCCCTGTTCCTCCCGGACGCGGGCATAGTGGCCCGTAGCCACGCCGTCATAGCCCATCTCCAGGGCTTTCTCCAGAAATTTCCCAAACTTCAGGGTCTTGTTGCAGAAGATGCAGGGGTTGGGCGTGCCGCCCTGGTGGTAGACCGTCTCGAAGGGCTCAATCACCTGGCGGCGGAACTCCGCCTGCCAGTCGAAACAGTAAAAGCAGATGCCCAGGGTCATGGCGCTGCGCTCCGCATCTTCCGCTTCCGCAAAACCGCAGGGCTGCAGCAGCATGGTGGCGCCGCCCACCTCATAGCCCTGCTCCCGCAGCAGCAGCACCGAAACCGCACTGTCCACGCCGCCGGACATCCCGACTAAAATCCGTTTCATAGGGTTCACATCCTTTTCCCTATATCCTACTGTATGAGTCTGTAAAACGCAAGCTCATTTCTCACCCCTGAGAGCCTCCGTCAATCCGGAAGCTGCCCTGATGGTGGTCTGCCTCGATATAGACCGTCACTTTTCCCGGCACCGGCACATCAAACGCGCCTGTTTCCATGTCATCCCCATCAAAAAGCAGCTCGCCGTCCGCGTCCCTGACTTCCATGGAAATGGTCCCGCTCTTGGTCTCCACCTCAATATGGAGCTGATCACCTTGCGGATGGATGGTTTTCCGCATGGCGCCGTCCAGGGATGCATAGCGCCCCGTCCAATTGCTTCGGGTCTCGCTGCCGGTATAGGCGATCCGGACAGCACTGCGGGTGCTGACCCCTCCGCCCCAAATAACTGCCAACACGACAGCTGCAATTGCAAGGATCAGGAGCCATATCTTTTTGCGTTTCATTGCTGTCATTCCTCCTTTGTTCCCTGTTATCATAGCAACAGGCATTCTCACCGTCAAGCGAAATTCCCGGTTTGCAAAGGACGGCAGCTGTGCTATAATGAACGGCAGAAATGATATGGAGGACACTACGATGCAGCATCGCTTTTTTGCTCTGATCTCCCGCATGCGCTATATCGGCCGCTGGGGACTGATGCGCAATACTTTCGAAGAAAACGTCCAGGAGCACAGCCACATGGTGGCAGTCCTGGCCCACGGCCTGGCCATGATTCAGCGGGATATCCTGGGGCAGCCGGCCAATCCGGACCGCTGCGCCGCCGCAGCTTTGTTCCACGATGCATCGGAGATTCTCACAGGCGATCTGCCCACCCCTATCAAATACTACAATCCCGCCATCAAGCAGGCCTACAAGGAGATCGAAGCGGTCTCCTGCCGCAAGCTGCTATCCATGCTGCCGCAAGAGCTGCAGCCCGGCTATGCGCCGCTACTGGAGGAAAGCGAACCGGAGGTCCAGCGCATTGTCAAGGCTGCCGACAAACTCTCGGCCTACATCAAGTGTCTGGAGGAACTGAAAGCCGGCAACAGCGAATTTGAGTCCGCAGCCCATCAGACGCGGCAGTCGTTGGAGAATATGCACCTGCCCTGCCTGGACTGGTTTATGGCCCATTGCCTGGACAGCTTCCGCCTGAACCTGGACGAGTTGGAATAGGCGACAAAAAACGGTTGCATTTGCCTGAAAAAGGTGATAGAATAATAGGGCAAATCCATTGCGGGATTAATTCATCGGTAGAATGGCAGCTTCCCAAGCTGCATAGGCGGGTTCGACTCCCGTATCCCGCTCCAAATAAGCACGATGGTTTTGATACGAAACCATCGTGCTTTTTCTATATTGGTTGATATTTACACAACAATTTGATACAATCTATTCGACAAACTTGAATTTGACGAGGTAATAAATATGAAGCATCCTGAAAAATGGAGAGATACGGAAGACCCTTATTCTTTGCCGTATAAGAACTTTTCTTTATTGGAGGTAATCGGATATCCTCATGCTGGCAACGATGTTTTTCAAGTAAAAGGTATATATGAACAAAGAGAAATTGAAGCTTATGTAAAAGTGGCACGGCAGTTAGGGGCAGATATAGAAAATGAAATTAACACCATTAATGCTATTAATTGCGAACTTGCTCCTTTAATTATCGATTACGATGAGGAAAAGAAACACTTTTGTGTTTCCGTTGCAAAACAAGGAGAGCGATTGTCTATTATCGTGGGAGATAATTCGAACCATACTTCTTTAGACTATCTCTATGAATATGGGCAGACGCTTGCTAAGTTACATGCACAAGAGGGAACTTTTTCCGATGTAAAAGACCGTAGATTTTTTCATATACCAGAAAAACAATATTTTTTAGAACTCGATATAGAATTTGTTTATGACTATTTAATTTCAAATCAACCCCAGACCATTAATGAGTGTTTCTGTCATGGAGATTTTCACTATGCCAATATTCTCTGGCAGGAAAAACATATATCTGCGATATTAGATTTTGAATTATCTGGATGGGGAAATAAGGAATTTGATATTGCTTGGGCATTGATTCTTCGCCCAGGTCAGAAATTTATGAACACGGAGAGAGAAATTTCTTTATTTATGGAGGGTTACCTGTCCATTGGTAAATGCAATTGGGATAATGTAAAATATTATATGGTTCTCATATACTCATACTTTTACCGAATCGGCCGAGATGACGCAACATATCAGTCTTATATAAAGAGTGTGTTTCTGAATTATTGCACCACATAACAAACATACAAATTCCAATTTGACAAGCAGATCAGCATAGTTTCAGCCCCAAAAGAGAGTTTCACTTCCCGCTTAATAGTTTCATTTTTTGAGTGAAACCAAATG
>CAMBCW010000102.1 GCA_945864925.1 uncultured Clostridia bacterium | reverse complement strand
ATTCCTCTACGTCTCGTGGGCTCGGAGATGTGTATAAGAGACAGGATGCAGGTATCCGGCGAGGAGGCAGACATTTCCTTCTTGATGGTCATGCAATACTGAATATCATCCCCACGGCTGAAGATCTCCCGGCCGGAGATAAAGCGGTTGACCTGGGGGAACTGGGCGACGCACCGGACATAGGCGGCAATGAAAGCATGGTTCAGACCGAAGCCCGTCAGGCCTTCCTTCCGCTTTTTCAGCACGTATTTTTCCATCTCCGAGATTTCCATCTCCGTGGTGATGGTGTTGCAGGCGTCATTGCGGGACTTCATGATATAGGGCATGGCCCGGCTCATGGCCGGAACCGTCCGTACCCGTCTGCCATCCTTGCGGTCGCCCCAGGTGGGGTGGTACTTGCCATCCAGATGGGGCCGGACCGCCAGCATTGCTGCCAGGCCGCCCATCAGCAGCACAATATCCGCCAATCCCTGATAATCCAGGAACCCCGCAAAGAACATCTCCCGGGAGAAGCCCACCTGGATTGCCAAAGCCAGCAGGAACATCAGCGGCAGCAGCCAGGGCTTCCGGACATGGCCGGAGGTCAGCTGTTTGTAGAAGATCGCGAAGGCGATGTACAGCAGCACACTCAGCAGAATCCACCATCGGTTCATGCCGGCCAACACCAGGACCGAAGTGAAATAGACGATCATCCCAATAACGGGAAGCAGCGTGCGGTAGAAATGTTCTCTGCCGTCCAGCAGAATTTGCAGTACAAAAATCAGGCTGGCTGCCACCGGCAGGATAAACTGCAGCCACATCGTCGTTGCATCTGCGCCTTTCCCGCAGAGATATGCGATGCGGAGTCCCACCGAGCCAACCGTCAGAACGGCTGCGAGCCATGTCAGCGCGTTTTTCCGACTGACATAATAGGTTACTCTCTTTTCCATAGTATCAGTATAACAATTTCCGACATTTCTTGCAAGAGAAAAAGTAGAACCTTGGAATTCCCGGAGAGAACTGTTATAATATGTAGTATCTGACAAAAAGGCAGGGATGCGCATGAAGCCGCTTTTGAAATGGCCCGGCGGCAAAGGCCGGGAGATCGCCCAGGTCTACAGGATGATTCCGGAATACGACCGTTACATCGAACCTTTTTTCGGCGGCGGCGCTTTGTTTTTCCGCCTTCGCCCCCAACGGGCCGCCATCAACGACATCTCCCGGGATCTGATGGAGTTCTACCGGCAGGTACAGATCCAGGACCCGGCATTCCGGTCCTGCCTGACGGCCTATGCCGTCAGCTTCCAGGGGCTGCTGGAACTGGGCCGCAGCCGCTGCACCTGCCTGTTGGACCTGTTTGACCTGGTTTTAGCCGGCAGTGCCGACGCGCGGGAGCAGCTCCACACCCTGCTGCAGGCATGGGCGCCGGACCTTCTGGCCCTGTTCCCCATTCCCCTGCTTCCCGACGCCGGCGCGTTTCTCCGGGAGCTGGAAGCCGCCCTGTGGGACAAGCTGTGCCGCACGGCCCGGAACCACCAGAAAAAGCCCTTCTCCCCGGCGGATCTGGCTGAAAACCTGGTCACCGGCCTGGCCAGCGGCTACTATCTCTATTTTCGCCAGGTCTACAATGACCGCTGTTTGGGCAGGATCTCCATGGAGCCCGGTCCGGCCATGGCCAATTTCTTCTTCGTCCGGGAGAACTGCTATGGTTCCATGTTCCGCTACAACCGGGCCGGGGAATTCAACATCCCCTACGGCGGCATGAGCTACAACAAGAAGGATCTGTCCGGCAAGGTGGGGACGCTGCTGCAGCCGGAAACCGCGGCGCTCTTCGCCGGAACCGAAATTGCTTCCATAGATTTCGAGGACTTCCTGACGGGGTTGAATCTCACGGAACGGGATTTCCTCTTCCTGGATCCCCCCTATGACACGGAGTTCTCCGACTACGAGGGCAACGCCTTCACCAAGCTGGACCAGGCCCGGCTGGCTGTGTTCCTCAGCCGCACACCGGCCAAGTTCCTGCTGATTATCAAGCGGACTGATTTCATCGAGGGTCTCTATGGCCAGGGCTTCCAGGTGCAGAAATTTGACGCCCAGTATACCTACAACGTCCGCAGCCGCAACGACCGCAAGGCGGAGCATCTGATTGTCACCAACTACTGAGAAAGGAACCGACTATGGGAAAGCTGCGAAACCGTCTCCGGAACCGGCTGGCACAGGGCGCCAATCTGACCCCCCTGACCCTGCTGCACTCCAACGACATCCACGGCGATTTTCTGGCGGAGGAATCCGATGGAAAGCTGCTGGGCGGCGTGTCGCGGCTTTCAGGTTATGTCAACCAAGTTCGCAATCAGGAATCCAATGTGCTCTATGCCATTGCAGGCGACCTGTTCCGGGGCTCTGTCATCGACAGTGAGTTCAAGGGCGTCTCCACCATTGAGATTCTCAATCTTTTGGGACCGGATGTGGTAACCCTGGGCAACCACGAGGCGGACTATGGCCTGGGGCATCTGCTTCTGCTGGAAAAATGCGCCCGGTTTCCCATGATCAACGCCAACCTCTATGTGAAGCAGACCGGCACCCGGTTGTTCCCCTCCCATGTGATTTTGACCACAGGCGGTCTGCGGGTGCTGTTCATCGGACTGCTCAACGAGGAGATTCTCTCCATGGCCCGGAAGGACGCCCTCACCGGCAATCTGGTGGACGTGTCCGACCCGGCAGAGGAAGTGGGCCGCATCTGCAACAACTACCGCAGTGACGACGTGGATCTGACCGTTCTGCTGACCCACATCGGCTTTGAAGAGGACAAACGCCTGGCCGCCCGGCTGGACCCCGCCTGGGGCGTGGATCTGATCATCGGCGGTCACAGCCACACTCTCCCTGACGGCCCCGCCTGCGTCAATGACATTCTCATCGTCCAGGCTGGCTGCGGGACCGATCAGATCGGCCGGCTGGACCTGTTGGTGGACAAGCGCCATGGCACCGTGGACAGCTACACCTGGCAGGCCATCCCCATCAACGACGAAAACTGCCCCAGGGATCTGGCCCTGGAGCAGCTGGTATATCAATTCAAAACGGAAACCGACCGGAAATACGACCGGGTTCTGACCCGGTTCCCCCGCTCTCTGGCACATCCTGCCCGAAATCAGGAGACGGAGTTGGGGGATCTGTGCGCCGACGTTCTGGCTGACGCTCTGGATCTGGACGTGATGTTCCTGGGTTCCGGCAGCCTGCGCTGCCAGAGTCTCGGGCCTGTGGTCACCCGGGGCAGCTTACTGGAGGCCTTCCCCTTTGATGACGACTGCTCCTGCGTTCCCGTGCGGGGAGATGCCCTGCGGCAAATGCTGGCCTATATGCTCCGGGAGGAGACCTTCTCCGGCCTGCACACGGAGTTCTACCAGCTGTCCCGACGGCTGCGGCTGGTCTGGTCCCGGCAGGAGCAGCGCTTCTTATGTCTGGAGTTGGACAACCATCCCCTGCCCGACAGCGCCGTGGTCTGCATCGGCCTGCAGCGCTATCACCTGAACAACTTCCCAAACAGCTTCGGCATGCCTCTGGAGGCAGCTCTGGCCGGCTCCGTCCATGTGCTGAGCACCTCCTGCTTCGACATTCTGGAGGAACAGCTTTCCGCCGGCCATTGCCATCCTGCCGCCGTCGACGGACGGCTGACCGTCATGGAATAGCGGGCTGCAGATCCAGCACCATGTCATACCAGACAGCGCCGCCATGGGTGGAACGGGAGACACCCCGGTTCCGGAAGCCAAACCCAGCATAATACGGGATTTTTTCCTCTTTGCAGGTGAGAATCACCCGCTCCATGGCCTGCTGCCGGGCAAAGTCAATCAGCCGGTTCAGCAGGGCGGCCCCCACGCCCCGGCGGCGGCAGGCCGCATCCACTGCCAGCCCAAAGACCATCTGATTTTTCCCATCCGGTTCGTGGCCCTGGGGCTCGAACAGCCGGTCCTCAATGGCAGGCAGACTGGAGGCACAGCCGTTGACCAGGCCGATGATCCGCCCCGCTTCCTCCGCCACGAAGAACCGCTCCGGAAAGGTCTGAATCCGGTAGGCAAAGGCCGCCCGGCTGGCTGCTTCCTCCGGCGGAAATGCAGCCGCCTCCAGGGCCGTCACCTGCTCCAGATCCTCCGGCGTCACATTGCGAATCCTACAGGTCATTGCGCACCAGATCCTCCAGGCTCTCCCGGCGCACCGCCAAATAGCTGCCCTCCGGCGTCACCATGACCATAGCCGGCCGGGGCACCCGGTTATAATTGGAAGCCATGGAATAGTTGTAAGCGCCGGTGGTGCAGACTGCCAGGATCTCTCCGCGGTGGGGCTCGGGCAGCTGGACGCCGGGCTGAATGATATCGCCGCTTTCACAGCAGCGGCCCACCACATCGCAGGCCAGATCGCAGGGGTCCTCCGGCCGGGTTGCCAGGCAGACCGTATAGGCCGATCCATAAAGTGCATACCGGGGATTGTCCGTCATGCCACCGTCTACCGAGACATAGTTCTTGTAGCCGGTGATTTTTTTGACCGTACCCACGGTATAGAGGGTCAAACCGGCGTCTGCCACAATGCTGCGGCCCGGCTCCATGCTGATTTTCGGCAGCTCCATGCCCAGCGCCGCACATTTGGCTTTCATATGAGCCGCCACCCGGGCAATGGCCGCCGGAATATCCACCTGGCCATCGCTGTCCACATAGCGCACGCCGTAGCCGCCGCCCATGTCCAACTGATCCAGAGTCACGCCGAATTCAGCCCGGCACTGGGCCATGAATTCCAGCATAATATCCGAGGCCCGCTCATAGACGTCCTCCCCAAAGACCTGGGAACCCACATGGCAGTGGAATCCCCGCAGGTCAATTCCGCTGAGGCCCAGGGTATAGGCCGCCATCTCCCGGGCCTGGCCCGTCTCAATGGCTGTGCCGAATTTGCTGTCCACCTTGCCGGTAGCCACAGCCTCGTAGGTGTGGGGATCAATGCCCGGCGTCAGGCGCAGGAGGATTTTCTGCCGGATGCCTTTCCGCAGCGCCGTCTCCTGGATGACGTCCAGCTCTTCCCGGTTGTCCACCACGAAATAGCCGATCCCATGATCCATGGCAAAGGCAATTTCCCAGTCCGTCTTATTGTTGCTGTGGAAATAAGCATGCTCCAGCGGGAAGCCCGCCTGCAGCGCCGTATAGATTTCGCCGCCGGACACCACGTCAGCGCCCATGCCCTCCTCCGCAGCGATCTCATAGATTCGTTTAAAGCTGTTGGCCTTGCTGGCATAGAGCGGTCCGGAACCGGGACCGAAGTTTTCCTCAAAAGCCCGGCGGTACATCCGCATATTTTCCCGGATCCGCACCTCATCCATGACGTAAAGCGGCGTTCCATACTGCCGGGCCAGTTCCACCGTGTCCTGACCACCAAAATAAAGATGGCCGTTTTCCCCCACGGTCAGGTTGCTGCTGAGCATAAGCGCTCCTCCCTTTTCTCTCGTTTTAACGAATTATAACATTAAATACTCCAGAGTTCAAAGGTTTTCTGTTTTAAACGAAAAAAATCGGGCAGTTTCGTTGTATCTGCCGAAAAAACCTGGGCAAGAGCCTTTTTCTGTGCTATAATGACCTGCGACAAAGGAGGCACTGCCATGCTGCGATTTGAATGCGATTATACGGAGGGCTGTATCCCCGAAATTCTGGAGGCCATCTCCAAAGAGAACCACACCCAATATCCCGGTTATTCCACCGACGCCATCTGTGACCGGGCCAGGGCCAAGGTGAAAGCCCTGTGCGGCCGGCAGGACGTGGACGTCCATTTTCTGACCGGCGGCACCCAGGCCAACGCCACGGTCATCACCGCTGCCCTGCGGCCCCATCAGGGCATACTGGCTGCCCAGACCGGCCATATCAGCTGCCATGAAACCGGTGCCATCGAGGCCACAGGCCACAAGGTTCTGGCCCTGCCCAGCGACACCGGCCGCCTGTCCGCCAGCCAAATTGAGGCTTTCTGTGCAGCCCATTGGAACGATGAAACCCATGAGCACCAGGTGCAGCCTGCCATGGTCTATCTGTCCCATCCGGCGGAAAACGGTACGCTCTACACCCTGGAGGAGCTGACCGCCATCCGTGCCGCCTGCGACCGTTGGAACCTTTTGCTGTTCGTGGACGGCGCACGGCTGGGCTATGGTTTGGCCGCTCCGGTCAACGATGTGTCCGTGGCGGATCTGGCAAGGCTCACGGATGTTTTCTACATCGGCGGCACCAAGGTCGGCGCCCTGTTCGGGGAGGCCGTGGTGCTGTGTCATCCGGCTCTGAAGCAGGATTTCCGCTATCTCATCAAACGTCAGGGCGGTATGCTGGCCAAGGGCTGGCTGCTGGGACTGCAGTTTGACGTGCTGCTGGAGGACGGCCGCTATGTGGCCATTGCCCGCCGGGCTGTGGAGCAGGCCCTGCGCATCCGGGACGCTTTCCGGCGCAAGGGCTGCCGGTTCCTGATCGAATCCTGGACCAACCAGCAGTTCCCCATTCTGGACCGGGAACAGATGCAGAAGCTCGCCGGCAACTACGCCTACAGCGTATGGGAGCCGGTGGATGCCGACCACACCGCCGTTCGCTTCTGTACCAGCTGGGCCACCACCGATGCGCAGGTGGATCAGCTGATCCGGGATATTGAGTCGCTATAAAACCAAGGACGTGCCGCGAATAAGGCACGTCCTTCAGACTGTCGAGAAACCCTCTGCCGAACGAAACGGAACCAGGTTCCAATCTGGCAGCCTCGCAGAGTTTTCCCGCCCGCAGGCGGGAAAATAAAATGAAATCTTCAAAATTTCGGGACATGCGCCTGGAATTTTGACCTATGATCGGGCAAGTGTGCGCCTTTGGCGTGCGCGCAGCCCGATGCAAATTCTTCTTCGATCAAAGCCTGCTTTGATCGAAAGCGTGTCGAAAAGACTTTTTCGACACGCTGAAGGACGTGCCACGAATAAGGCACGTCCTTGCTTTATCATTCCGAATTGCTGCAGTTCTCTTATTCCGCAGAAATCAGATAGTAATACACAGGCTGTCCGCCGGACAGGAGGTTGATCTCCGCATCCGGACACTGCCGGGTGAAGATCTCCAGGGCATCCTGAGCCTGGGTCTCGGCAATATCAGCGCCGTAGAAAATGTTGATGAATTCCGCGCCCGCCTCGGCGGCCTTGCCGGCCATATCCGACAGCAGCTGGCTCAGATCCGGCGTTGTGTCCAGCAATCCGCCGTTGTACAAGCCCAGATAGTCTCCCTCATGGATGTCCCGGCCGTCAAAGTCGGAATTCCGGGCGGCGTAGGTAATCTGCATGGTGGTGACGGCGGCCAGGGAATCGGTCATAGCAGCCGTATTGGCCTCCACATCCTGGTCGGGATCAAAGTTCAGCATGGCGGTAATGCCCTGCGGCACGGTCTTGGAGGGAATCACAATGACCTGTTTTTCCGTCAGGGGGATGGTCTGCTCCGCAGCCATGATGATATTCTTGTTGTTGGGCAGCACATAGACAACCTCGGCAGGCGTGCGATTGATCTGCTTCAGGATGTCTTCGGTGGAGGGGTTCATGGTCTGGCCGCCCTCGATGATGCCGTCCACGCCCAGATCCCGGAACACGGAAGCCAGGCCAGCGCCGGCACAGACGGAAACCACGCCGTACTTCTTCTCGGGCGCAGCCACAGCAGGCACGTCCTCCGCGGCCTCGTCCATATCCAGGTCGTCGGTGCTCTGGGGCGTTCTGCCGGCGGCCATATCCTCATACTGGGTACGCATGTTCTCGATCTTGGCCAGCTCCAGGGTGCCGTATTTCTGGGCCTCCGTCAGAGCGTCGCCGGGGATATCCGTGTGGACGTGGACCTTGAAGGCGTCGTCGTCCTCGCCGATCACCAGGCTGTCGCCGATGCTGTTGAGGTACTCGCGGAAGGGCTCGATGGATTTGTCCGAGGTCTTGCGGACGATGAACACCGTGTCAAAGGTGAAGGTGATCTCCTCATCGGTCAGAGCAGAGAAATCGGCAGCCTCTTTGGTGCCGGCGGCCGCGCCGGTGGGGGCCTCCACATCCCTGCCCTGGAGGGACGCCAGCATGCCCTGGAGAATCACCAGGAATCCCATGCCGCCGGCATCCACAACGCCGGCCTTCTGCAGCACCGGATTCTGGTTCACCGTATTGGCCAGGGCCTCCCGGGCCGCGTCAATGGTGCAGGCC
>CAMBCW010000101.1 GCA_945864925.1 uncultured Clostridia bacterium | reverse complement strand
TCAAAGCCTGCTTTGATCGAAAGCGTGTCGAAAAGACTTTTTCGACACGCTGAAGCGTCCTGTCACCCTCATGGGAGGGTGGCAGGACGCTTTTTCTTCAGCTTGTACAGCTCTTCCACAGCGAAGCTCAGCTTGGTGACCACATTGGGGCGCACCGGGTAGCAATAGAGGCTGTCGTCCTCCGTGGAGATGTCCACGCAGTCCTCCGGCCGCAGGTAGCAGTAGTCGTATTCCACATGCAGGCCGTACATGGACAGGGGCGGGCGGCAGATGCAGTAGTCCCGGCCGTTGTAGCTGCCCTGCAGCACCAGGCCGTTTTCCGCGTCGTGGGTCAGCCGGGCCATGCCCAGCTTCCGGAATTTCCACGGCTCCACCAGGGAGTAGACCTCCACGTCGTCGGCGAACTGGTAGGTTCCCGCCTCCAGCTGGGCCCGCACCTGACTGCGTTCCCACTGAAACCAGTCCGGGATGTGGGGGAATTCCGTCTCGCCGTCCAGGGCGCGGAGCTGCCCCAGCTCGTCCATCTCCCAGGTTTTTCCGCAGGCGGCGCAGGTCAGCCGGGCGCCCTTGCTCTCCATGCGGCTTTCCGCGCCGCAGTGGGGGCACTGGTAGAGAATTTTGTGCAGGCCTTCGGCCCGGAAGGGCTCGGTGATGCGGATGCCCTGTTCCCGCTGCCAGCGGTACTCGTCATAGTCCAGGGCCTGGCGCAGAATGGCTGCGATTTCGCCCACGGATTTCTCCTGAACTTCCTGGGCCGTGAGCACCTGGGTCATGGTGGTGTAGAGGGGCACCTTCCGGGGCTGGCGGTAGTTCCAGAAGGGGGTGTGGAGATAGTTGCCGTGGTGCAGCAGCACCACCACGGGGACCTTCTGCAGCTTCACCAGCTTGGCCAGGGAGTCCGGCAGGATGGCCGTGGTGCCGGCGGGAGAGTAGCGGGCCTCGGGGTACATGCAGAGGATGTCGCCGTACTGGTGCAGCACCTTGCGCACGGAGCGCACCAGGCTCACGTCGGTGGTGAACTTGCGCTTGCACATGCAGCCCAGCCACTCCATCAGAAAGGGCCGGCGGTAGTAGCCGTCGATGGTGGCGATGGTGTTGACCCGGTGGGGGAAGGTAGCGATGAACTGCAGGTAGAAATCCACAAAATACATGTGGTTGGACAGCAGGATGTAGGGAGGCTTCAAGCCCTCCATGCGGATTTTCTCCAGCCGGTAGGGCTGGCCCAGCATCATCAGCCGGGAGCCGAGGCCCAAAATCCAGGTGAATGGCAGGGGCTGCCGCAGGGGCGGCCGGGAGGTGTCGTAGGCTTTGACGCCGTCGTAGCAAACCGGGATGTTTTCCATGGCGCTCCTCCTCGGTCCCTACGGTGTGCCGCCGCAGACGGGACAGGGGGTGAACCCCTGGGCTTCGGCCAGCTTGCGGCTGTAGGCCCAGAATTTATTCTTGGGGAAGTTGGCACAGTCATAGGTGTGATAGTTCCGGGTGCCGTCATCTTCCACGAACACCACAAAGCTGTCCATGAAGTTGGCCTTGGTCTGGGCTTCGGCCAGATCGGCGCTCAGGGCCTTCTGTTCTTCCTCCAGCTGGTCCAGCCGCTCCTGCAGGTCGTCGGACAAGGCCAGAAGCCCCTGGTTCTCTTCCTCCAGCCGGGCCAGTTCCTGCTCCTTGGTACTCAAATCGTACTGCCCCTGGGTTTTGTCGCTCTGGCTGCTGGAAAGCTGGGATTTCAGACTCTGAATGTCCTGGTCCTTCATGTCCACGGCGGTTTCCAGGTCGGCCACCTGCTGCAGAAGGTCGGCCATCTGCTTTTGCAGATCGTCCATTTCACTCTGCCGCGCCTCCAGATCGGCGTCCTTGGCCCGCAGGCGATTTTTCTCCACCTGCAGACTGCCGTACTGCCAGGCCTGGAAGCCCAGGACGGCGATCAGCAGCAGGCTCACCAGCGCCAGGGCCACGGGCATGGCACGGCGGCGGGACTTCTTCGGCTCCCGTTCCGCTGGCGCAGCCTGGGCCGGCGGACGTTTGACCGGCTTGGGCGTCTGCATCCGGCCTTTGGGAGCCGGGTGGCGGTCCGGACTGTGGGCCTGCTCAAAGACCGTGGAGCCGGGGTTGAGGCTGCATTCCAGGCAGAACAGCTCCCCATCGGGGATCTCCTTGCCGCATTTGATGCATTGATTCATGGTGTCACCGCCTTTTTAGAATGATGAATGCAAAATGCTGAATGCGTAGGAATGCGCTGTAGGGGCGGCCCGGTGTGGCCGCCCAATTCTGCATTCTGCATTTTGCATTATTTCAGAGGCATCTGCTTGATTTTCGCGAACTTTCTCGGGTACTGCGCGGGGGTGGGCCGCACCTTGTCAATGACCACAATCCGGTGGACGGCGCCGGCGATGGGATATTCGGCGATCCGGGCCACCTTTCCGCCCAGGGCGGCGATGGCTTTGGCGGCCTCCTCCACCTCCTGGTTGGTGGCCGCGCCCTTCAGGGCCAGGAACTGCCCGCCCACCTTCACCAGAGGCAGGCACAGCTCGCACAGGATGTTCAGCCGGGCCACGGCCCGGGAGACCGCCAGGTCATACTGCTCCCGGTGACCGGCGGCATATTCCTCCGCCCGGGCGGACACCACCTGGGCTTCCACCCCCAGGCCGGGGAGAACCTCCCGCAGCCAGTTCATGCGCTTCTGCAGGCTGTCCAGGAGGGTGACATGGGCGGTCGGCTCGGCAATGGCCACGGGTACGCCGGGAAAACCGGCGCCGCAGCCCACATCCACGATGGACTTGCCCCGGCAGTCGGCCGTTCGCAGCACCGTCAGGGAATCCAGAAAATGCAGCTGGGCCACAGCCTCCGGCTCGGTGATGGCCGTCAGGTTCATGACCTGATTCTTTTCCAGCAGCAGCCGCCGAACTCGCACAGGCGATCCGTCTGCTCCGGGGTCAGGGTCTGACCGGCCCGGGCCAGACCGGCTTCCAGCGCCGCCCGCATCAGCGGTCCTTTGCAATGACGGCCAGGAACACCGCCGGCGCGTCGGTGTGGTTGCGGATGGCATGGGTATGTCCGTCGGCGCAGAATTCGGCGTCGCCGGACTGCAGCACCCGCTCTTCGCCGTCCTCCGCCACAGTGGCAGAGCCGGAGAGAAGGTAATAGACCTCGCCGTTGTCCACATGGGGATGGACGCCCACGCTCTCGCCGGGCTGCAGGGTCACGACGGCCAGCAGTTCCAGCCGCCCGCCCAGCTGCGCCTGGGAGAACAGGTGGCAGAATTCCGGAGAGCCGTTGCCGCCCCGGGCGTTGCGCCGGACCTCGCGGGTCATGTCGGAGGAAGATTGAAACATAAGAATCGTTCCTTTCTTTTTATGTCATTGCTGCAAAACAAGACGAATACACCACGGTAAACGAAAAAACTCCTGTAGGGCACGACCACTGGGCGTGCCGCTTGCAGGCAGCCGCGTCCCATGACCAACTGCCAAACGGCGCGCCGGGGTCGTCACGCCCTACAGGCTGGCAGTGCGTGCGTTATTTGTGATATTTGCTCCCGGCCTGGATGCTCTCGGCCCGGTAGAGCTGCTCCAGCACCATGACCCGGGCCAGGTGGTGGGGGAAGGTCATTTTGCTCATGGACAGCTTCAGGTCGGCCAGGGCCTTGATGCCGGGATCCAGGCCGAAGGAGGAGCCGATGAGAAAGCAGGCGGCGGACTTGCCGGAATTTTTCACATCCCGCAGGGTGTCTGCCAACTGTTCCGAGGACAGTTGGCGGCCCTCCGGCGTCAGGACGCACAGCCAGGCCCCCTTGGGAATGGCCTTCCGGATGGCCTCGGCTTCCCGGCTGAGCCCCTGGGCGATGTCGCCCTCGGAGGGGTCCTCCGGCAGCCGGAACTCCGGCAGCTCCACCAGGCGGAAGTCGCAGTAGGCCCGCAGCCGCTTGGCGTACTCCTCTGCGGCGGCAATATAGAATTTTTCTTTGCATTTGCCCATGCAGAGCAGGGTGATGGAAAACATGGCACTTCTCCGTCCTGATTTGTAGGGGCGGCCCGACGTGGCCGCCCGCTGGCAGTCACCCCAAGTACAATCGATCCATCTGCCACTTCATGGGATTTTCGGAGATATACTTCCGGGTTTCAAACAAATCCGTTTCGTTTCGAATGATATGCTCATAGTAGGAACGCTGCCAGAGCCGCTGCTCAAAAGGCGGGAATTGACCTGCCTTGACGCTGCGGATATATGCATTGGTTGTCATGGTCTTGAACCACGCTACAATCTCCGGCAGAGAATAGGACGTGCCGGAAAAGAAAACCAGGAGATGAACGTGGTTCGGCATCACGGCATAGCTGTCCAGTGATACGCCAGGAAAGTGCCGGGGCAGCTCTTTGAGCCAAAACAGGATCAGTTCGCCTTGCGGATTGAGCGTCGGCTCCTCACCAGCCCAGAAGCAGGAGACTTTGTTCTGCGTGCAGATCGTCACGAAATAGGCACCATTGCTGCTGTAATCGAAGCTTTGCAGCCGGATGGTTTTTCGGGTTGGATGTTCTGTCATAAGGCCTCCTTGGGCGGGCGGCCACATCGGGCCGCCCCTACGGGGACACCCTATCTGAGGAAGCCCTCCAGGATTTTTTCTTCGGCCTCCTCGGCTGTGAGGCCCAGGGTCATGAGCTTGAGAATCTGCTCGCCGGCGATTTTGCCGATGGCGGCTTCATGGATCAGGCCCGCGTCCACATGGTTGCAGGTGATCTCCGGGATGGCCCGGACCCGGGCCTCGCCCATGATGATGGCGTCGCAGCTGACGTGGCCGAAGCAGGGGGCGTTGCCCTCCACCCGGGGGTAGAAGATCTGCACCGACTGGTCCTGGGCCACGGAGCGGGAGATCACCCGGGTCTTGCTGCCGGCGCCGTTGAGATAGACGTCCATCTCGCTCTCGGCCTTCTGGCTGCCGTGGGTCAGGAGCTTCTCCTGGATGACGATTTCGGCGTTTTCGCCCACCACGGCCCGGGTGTAGCGCTTGGTGTCGTCCACGCCGCGGATCTGGCTGGTCTCCAGGGTCACGGAGGCCCCTTCCTCCAGGAACAAAATGGTCTGGGGGTTCAAAACCCGTTTGCCTGCGCCCTCGCCCTCGCCGTAGTGCTTTTCCACATAGGTGACCTTGGCGTTGCGGCCCACATAGAAGGTGTGGATGCCGTCGTGCTGGCTGTCGCAGTCGCCGCAGTTGTGGATGCCGCAGCCGGCCACAATCCGTACGTCGGCGTTCTCGCCGATGAAGAAGTCGTTGTATACCGTGTCGTGGAAGCCGGACTTGGTCACTACCACGGGGATGTGGACGCTCTCGGCCTTGGTGCCGGGATCAATGCGGATGTCGATGCCGTCCTTGTCGGCTTTGGAGGAGATGTGGATATGCTCCGAATCCCGGCGGAAGGACTTCTGGCCGTCGGTGCGGATGTTCACCGCGCCCTGGGCGGGAATGGCGGCCAGACCGGCCACCTCCTGCAGAATTTTCTGTTGGGTTTCGTTCAGCATGTGCCGTCCACCTCCAGTCGGTTGCAGCCGGCGGCGGTGTCGGCCATGATGCGGGAATAGAGCTGGTCCGCCGGGCCGCGCTCCTGCACCTGGCCGCCGGCGATCAGCAGGATTTCGTCGGCCAGGCGGATGATGCGCTCCTGGTGGGAGATGATGAGGATGGTCTTGTCCTGCCGGTCGTGGAGGGCCTTGAAGGTCTCGGTCAGACGGGCAAAGCTCCAAAGGTCGATGCCGGCCTCCGGCTCGTCGAAGATCATCAGGTCGGAATCCTTGGCCAGAACCGTGGCGATTTCAATGCGCTTGACCTCGCCGCCGGAGAGGGACACGTCCACGTCCCGGTCCACATAGTCCCGGGCGCACAGGCCCACCTGGGTCAGGTAGCCGCAGGCCTCGCCGTGGGTGAGCCGCCGGCCGGCAGCAATCTGCAGCAGGTCCGAGACCTTCATGCCCTTGAACCGGGGCGGCTGCTGAAAGCCGTAGGAGATGCCTTTTTTGGCCCGCTCGGCGATGGAGAGGCCGGTGACGTCCTCTCCGTTCCAGAGAATGCTGCCCTGGGTGGGGGCCACCAGGCCCATGATGACTTTGGCCAGGGTGGTTTTGCCGCCGCCGTTGGGGCCGGTGATGACGACGAATTTCCTGTCTTCAACGGTCAGGGACACATCCTTGAGGATATCCGTGGTTCCGCCCTCGGCGGGTACCGTCACGGTCAGATGTTGCAGTTCCAGCATAGAGTTGCCTCTTTCTCGGTTTTTTTGAATTATACTATAAAATATGGGTTTCCGCAACGGATTCCCAGTAAATCTTGGCCCTTGCCCCCTCTCCCACCGTAGGGCGGGCAGACCCTGCCCGCAGAAGGGTACCGGCGCATTGGAAGATGGGCCTCGGAAAAAGGGCTGCCTGCACGGCGGCCAAGGGTCTGGCCGCCCTACTCGAGGGCAAAGCCCAGATAGGCGTTTTTCAGGGGATGGGGCGTGTCCAGCCATTTGATCATGGCGAAGGGCGCGCCGCCCAGGTCCTCCGGCAGAACCTCCGCCGTACAGTCCGGGGAAGCGGCTGCGATGCCGGTTTCGGTCCGGTAGAAGGTCAGGCCGTAGATCTGCCGGGCGTATGTCAGGGTCCGCAGGTCGTAGACCATGTGCGGCCCCGGCAGGAGCTGTTCCCGCAGGGCCAGATAGTCCGATGCCGGGATGGGTGTACCGCCGGAAAAGGCTGTCCGCCGCCGGGCAAAGGCAGGCCCATAGCCCAAAGCCCGGTAAAAATCGAACAGAGACGGTTCGCCCGGCGTCAGAACGGCGCAGGCGAAGCCCTGTTTCTTCCAGTAAGCCTCCGCGAAGGCCATGAGTCCCCGGCACAATCCCCGGCCCCGGTGGGACTGCAGGGTTGCCACGGCATAGAGATAGGCCGCGGGCAGGTCCGCTTCAGCCCGCAGGGTCTGGGGCAGGGCATGAACCATGGAGACGACCCGCCCCTGCTCCCGGGCCACGAAGCTGATGCAGTCCGGGAACGCTTCAAAAAAACGGGAAACGGCCTCCGGCGAATCCCCAAAGGCCTCGCTCCACAGGGCAGCAATTCCGGGCAGGTCGGATTTGTCTGCGATTTGATACATTCTGACACCTCCGGAACAATCTTCGAAACTTGCGTAGGGACGCACTGCTTTTTCCGGGCGGCCACATCGGGCCGCCCCTACGGCATGAACTCCGTGGCGGTGAATTTTTCCAGGAAAATGGGGTGGTAGCTCTCCTTGGCCTTGCGCAGACCCTCCACGCCCATATCGTCCTCCCGGTTCAGATAGCGGATATCCGGGTGCGTGGCCCGGACATGGCGGGCAAATTCCCGGTTGATCATGGGATAGGCTCCCTGGACGTCGGCAAAGGCCTTTTCAAAGTTCACGTCGAAGGTGTCCCGGCTGATGCGGTTGCCCATGGAGAAGGCCACAGGCTTGTCCGGTTCGGAGTACAGGAGGATGCCCTCGAAGCCCAGATCGTCAAAATGGTCGAACGCCTTTTCCAGGGCCCGGCGGTCGCCGTCAGCGTTGTGGGCCTGGCACCAGGCGTCAGTCAGGGCGCGGCACACGTCCAGATTGGCCGGGGTGATGACTTCCGTGTACCACTGGGGCCAGTTTTCCACAAAGCGGTTGATGTGGTTGCGCTTGGCCTGGTATTTCTTTCCCGTCAGCTCGGCCAGGGTGTCAATTTCATAGAGGTAGTCGAAGGCGTCCCGGTCGGCTTCATAGGAAAACCTGCCGGGGTAGAGGGCCTGCAGCCGGGCCATGGTTTCCTGGGTCAGACTGCGGATCACAAAAGGATGCCCCTCCCGGCGGCTGTCCTCCCACAGGGCGTCCAGCACCGGCTTCACATCACAGCAGCCTGCCGGATAGATATACTGGTGGATGCCCCGGTAGGTCAGCCGCTGGCACAAAAAGCCCTGGTAGCCGGCGATGTCGCCGTAATAGGACGACCATAGGTACAGATTGGCGAAGGTGTATTCCGCACCCCGGAAGCCGGAGACCTCGTAGATTTTTTGAATCCATTCCCGGTCAGATAATTCTGGTTTTCTGAATTGCAGCATAAATCAAGCTCTTTTCTATAAGTTTCTGATTCTATCATAACACAAGCGTCAAGAGGGGTGCGCGGCAGTCTATGGCTCCCCTACAATCTGTCTCTTATACACATCTCCGAGCCCACGAGACGTAGAGGAATCT
>CAMBCW010000100.1 GCA_945864925.1 uncultured Clostridia bacterium | reverse complement strand
CACACTGCATATCGTCGGCAGCGTCAGATGTGTATAAGAGACAGGTACAGGACCTGATTCATAAAATTCCTCTGCCCCGATCCTGGCGCAGACGCAAGCTGCTGCCCGGTGACCGGTGGCTCAAATGGGTAAAATATGTGCTGCTGGTACTGCTGTGCATCCTGCTGCCTTTGACAGCAGTGGACGTCGTGGGCCAGGGCAAGCCCTGGTTCTGCGCCTATGTGTGTCCTGCCGGCACTTTCCTGGGCGGAATTCCCCTGGTAGCGGCCAACGCCGGCCTGCGGGCCGCATTGGGATGGCTGTGGCGATGGAAATTGGGCCTGCTTCTGGGCGTTCTGGGGCTGAGCCTGTTTTTCTACCGGCCCTTCTGCCGGTACCTGTGCCCCCTGGGGGCTATTTATGGCTGCTTCAATCCCATCGCCTTCCGGCGGTATGAAAAGCAGGAGGACGCCTGTACATCCTGCGGCGCCTGCCAGCAAACCTGCCCCTTTGACCTGAACCCAGCCGCAAATCCCAACTCTGTGGACTGCATCCGCTGCGGGCGCTGTCTGGATGCCTGCCCCACCGGCGCTCTGCACATCCGGCGCTTGGCTTCTACAGATTCCGCTCCAGCTTCACCGTTCCAGTCAGGTCCTTCCAGATAAAGCTGCCGTCCCGATAAGTCATATACCCATGCCAGGAGTCATTCTTCGGAATCGAAACGGAGCCGGGGTTCAAGTACCAATAGGTTCCATGGTCTGTGCAGGCCGGAATATGGGTGTGCCCTGCCAACAGGACGTCCCCCCGGCTGAGCTTTGGCGGCCGGTCCTCCGTGAACACATGGCCGTGGGTGGCATAGATCGTGCGTGCCCCGTCAAACAGCACGCAGTAATCCGCCAGCACCGGAAAATCCAGCACCATCTGGTCCACTTCCGCCTCGCAGTTGCCCCGGACGCACAGGAGTTTCTCCGCCAGGGGATTGAGCATCGCAATCACCTGCTTGGGCGCATAGTCCCGGGGCAGATCATTTCGGGGGCCGTGATAGAGAATATCGCCCAGCAGGAGCAGCCGGTCCGGCTGCTCCTTTTCATAGGCCTCCAGCAGCTGCCTGGTATAATAAGCCGAGCCGTGCAGGTCGGACGCAATCATCAGATTCATATCAAATCCCTCCTATGGGCCCTATCTTAGCACGTTTTTCCCGGTTGTTCAACTTGAAATCTGCTGCATCCAGCCTTTCCGCCGGAATACCGACAGAGAAATCGCCAGCCGGATTCCCTCCTCCAGGGACAGCAGCAAATAGACCCACGGGATAGTCAGCCCCCATACAAAAGCAGCCAGCAGTCCCAGCGGAACGCCGAAGGCCCAGGTCCCGATGATGTCAATCCACATCACATAGCGGGTTTTTCCGCCGCTGCGCAGAACGCCGCTGCCGAGTATCATATTCTGGGCCTTTATCGGGGAAACGGCGGCGTAAACCAGGGTCAGCTGCCAGGCCAGAGACTTGACGGCAGGCTCCACTTGGTAAAGTCCAATATACGGCCGCCCCAACAGCAGCAGCAGTACAGACAGCGCCGCAGATCCCAGCAGGCCATATCGCAGCAGCGCCTTGGCCTGCTCATAGGCCTCCTGCCGGCGTCCTGCTCCCAGCTGCCGTCCCACCAGAATTCCGGCTGCCTGAGCCAGACCGCTGAGCGCGCCCATGACCAGGGACTGGATGGGATTGAGAAGGGTCATGGCAGCACAGGGTTCCGTACCCAAACGGCCGTAAATCATGCCGTAGACATTCTCCCCCAAGCTCCACAGCAGTTCCGTCACCAGCAGCGGCAGCAAAATGGCCAGGTAGGCCCGTCCCGGCCGTCCCCATTCCCAGCGCAGTCCCAGTCCCGCGCCGCATTTTCCAAGCGCCACCAGCAGAATCACCATATTGAGCAGCTGCGACAGCGCCGTGGCCACTGCCGCCCCTTCCACCCCCAGGGCCGGAAGCCCCAGCTTGCCGAAGATCAGCAGATAGTTCAGGCCGGTGTTTCCGACTGCCGCCGCCAAGCCGGCATAGAGCGGCAAGCCCGCCCGGTCCATGCACCGGAGCAGGGAAGCCAACAGGGAGGACAGGGCCATGGGCAAAAACGACAGGGACACCAGCCGCAGATAGGCCGCTGCCGTTTGCACCGTGGCCGCATCCCGGCTGTAGAGGCTCATAATGCTGCCGGGAAACAGGAGACAGACGGCTGTGAACACCGCCGCAAGTCCCAGCGCCAAGGACAGATTCAGACAAAACCCGCGGTTGCGGCTCTGCCGGTCGCCGGCTCCCATGGCCTGGGCCAGCATGATGCCGGCCACCGCCGCCACGGCGCCCAGCAGGACCGAAAACATGGAAGAAAATTTCCCCGCCAGGCCAATGGCCGCCACCTCCACACTGCCCAATTGTCCGATCATCAACTGATCAATCAGGCTGAACGAGGACTGGAGCATGGTCTGCAGCGCCACCGGCAGAGCCAGCCGCAGCACCATGCTGTGAAAGCTGTTGATTTGTTTCATGGGAATGCACCTCTCACTGCTTCTTGGTTCTATTCTATCGGTACACTCCCGGTTTTTCAAAAGTTAAACGCATAACCTATCACAAAAAGAAGCGGCTGGATTTAGACATAATATCCAAATCTAGCCGCTTGCCGGCCCGGTACTGGCCCGTTCCACCAGCTGCACAGGGATCCGGACCGTGCCGCCGCTCTCGGAACCGGATTTCAGCTGCCGGAGTTTTTCCATGGCCAGCCTGGCCCGAAGGGACGCATCCTGGCGGATTGTGGTCAGAGCAGGCCGGCACCAACGGCAGATCGGTCCATCGTCAAAGCCGACCACGGAGATTTCCCCGGGAAGTTCAACGCCATGGCCCTGCAAAAACTGCATCAGCTCCGCCGCATAAAAATCAGAGACAGCGAATACCGCCGTAAATTGCCGCAGCTGCTCCAGTTTCTCCTCATAAAACCGTTCCCGTTCCTCCGCCGCCAGGGGGATCTGCCAACATGCCGCCGGCCCAAAGGCCGCCTCAAACCCCCGGATGCGCTCCAGATCCACATGCTCCAGATTGTCTGACAGGCAGAGCGCCTTCCGATGGCCTAAGTCCTTTAGATGCTGCCCCGCCTGGAAACCGCCGTCAAAATCATCAATCACCAGGTTGTAATAGCGCTCCGGCGCCGCATCATCTCCGTCGTAGACCACAAAGGGAATCCGCATGGCACTGCGCAGGGTGCAATAGTCCTGCTCACAAAAACCCACGATCACCAATCCCTCCATGTTCCACATGGATGCCAGCCGGACAATCTCCTCCGGGTCCCTGGCCAGCCGGACCATCAGAAAATAGCCCGCCTGCTGAACCTCCCGGCTCAGAGCATTGAGCGACGCCGCCAGGAAGGGATCCTCCAGAGGGCGCGCCTCATACTTCTCGTGGTCGCAGATGACCACTCCGATGATTTTTGAGGCATTCCGGGCCAGCAGGACGCCGGCCATGCTGGGAATATACTGCCGCTGCTCCAGCAGTGCCTGAACCCGGCGCACTGTCTCCGGCGACACCCGGCCGGTCTTTCCGTGTATGACATTGGACACCGTGGCGGTACTGACGCCCAGCTCCCGGGCGATATCACAGATTCGAACCCGTTCTCCATCCATGGTCATCCCTCCCGTTACAGCATAGCATGTCTGTTTTTCAAATGCAATGTCCGAAATAGGTTGGCAACAGCCCGCCGTGTATGCTATACTACAGGAAAAAGCCGCCCGGTTCGTCACGCCGGGCGGCTGAATTGGAAGTGTACACGGAGCGTTTGGCAATCCCCGAATGCTTCCGGGGCATCGTTCCGCGACTTCAGGATTGAAAAAGAAAAGAAAGAGAGAAAGAAAAGAAAGAAAGAAAAGAGAAAGAGAGAATAAATGGTTGTGGTTTGGTTTCTGGATTGCTTCTGTGTATCACCTCCTGATGGCATTATCATACATCAAACCGGCCGTGAATTCTTGAACTTCCCGTAACCGAAATAAAAACAATCCTTGAAGAATTTGTAAAGACATCAAAAATCAACCATCAATTTTGGTTAGTTTACATAAAAGGAAGTGTGATTCCATGATTCGCTCCTGTGTCCATACCCATACCCATTACTGTGACGGCCAGGACTCTCCTGAAGTCCTCATCCAGGAGGCTCTGGCCCTTGGGTTAACCACCCTGGGCTTCTCCGGCCACGGCGCGGCAGACTACGATGACGCCGCCATGTCCCCGGAAAACGAGATGCACTATCAGGCGGAGATCCGGCAGCTGCAGGCCAAATATAAAAATCAGCTGGAACTTCTTCTGGGCCAGGAGCATGACGCTCTGGCGCCTTATTCCTCCTTCCCCTACGAATTTCTGATCGAATCTGTCCACTACATCCCCGCCGCAGGAGAAAAACTCTGTGTGGACTGGAGCCAGGCGCGCACAGAGGAAAACATCCGCCGGTATTTCGGCTCCGATCCCTATGCCTACTGCCAGGCTTACTTCAGGACCTGCGCCGCCGCCTATGAAAAGAGTCCGGCGCAGATTGCCGGACATCTGGATCTGGTCAGCAAGTTCAACGAAGGCGCGCCGCTGTTTGACGAGGCAGACCCGCGTTATCTGGCCCCGGCCCGGGAGGCCTTGGCCAGTGCCGTTGACCGGGGGCTGGTCGTGGAGCTGAACACCGGAGCCATTGCCCGCGGATACCGGACCCTGCCCTATCCCGCCCCTCCTCTGCTGCAGTCCCTGCGGGATCTGGGCGGGCAGGTCATCATAACCAGCGACTGCCACAGCAAGCCCTATCTGACCTTCTGGTTTGAGAAAGCCGCGCAGCTGCTTCGCACCTGCGGTTTCCGCTCTGTCCTGCAGCTGCGGGCCAGCGGATTGGAAGAAGTCGGGCTGTAAACAACGGCACTGCAGCGCTTGGACGCTGCAGTGCCGCTTTTTTAGTGATTCAGAATGTAAGACGCGGCCTGGTCAGGAGTCTCGGCCAGGAACGCCGCGCCGGCAGCCGTCAATTCCTCCCGGCTTCCATAGCCGTAGAGAACGCCCACCGTGGGAAGGCCGTTTCTTTTGGCGCCCAGGACATCATGCTCCCGGTCCCCCACCATGATTGTGCGCTCCCCAGGGGCGATTCCGGCCTTCTCCAATGCATAGGCGATGACCTCCCCCTTGTCCGTCCGGCTCTCATCCATGGAAGCTCCGGCCACGCGGGAGAAATAATCCTCCAGGCCAAAATGCTCCAGAATCAGCACCGCGAACTGCTTCGGTTTGGACGTGGCCACCACACAGCGCACCCCGCCGTCCCGCAGGGTACGGAGCATCTCCTCCACGCCGTCATAGACCCGGTTCTCGAACAAACCTTTGGTTTCATAATACTCGCGGTAAAACACGACGGCCTGCTTTGCCTGGTCATAGGACAAATCATAATACCGCATGTAGGAATCGATCAGCGGCGGCCCCACAAACCGGTCCAGCTTTTTCTGATCCGTCTCCGTGATTCCGAATTTTTGCAGGGAGTAAGCCACAGAACGGGTAATGCCGGGACCGGATTCCGTCAAGGTGCCGTCCAGATCGAACAATGCAGCGCGATACATCAGTTAAAGCTGCCCAACGTCTTGCCGGACAGAACATGGAAGTGAATGTGATGCACGGTCTGGCCGGCCAGCTCTCCGACATTGGTGACCACCCGATAACCGTCGGCAAATCCCATCTCCTTGGCCAGCTTGGCAATCACAGCGTAGATATGGCCAATGACCGGCGCGTTTTCCTCCGTCACTTCAGCAGCAGAGGCAAAATGCGCCTTGGGCACCACCAGGAAATGGGTTGGTGCCAGGGGGGAAATATCATAAAACGCATAGCACAGGTCATCCTCGTAGACCTTTTTACTGGGAATTTCTCCCGCAATAATGCTGCAGAACAGGCAATCAGACATCAAAACAACCTCCATTCAATCTTTGACTTTTGCATCCACATATTCATCCAGAGCGGCCATCATGTTGTCCACCTTCAGCACATCGCTGCCGCCGCCCATGGCGCTGTCGGGCTTGCCGCCGCCGCGGCCGCCGCAGATGGGCGCCAGATTTTTGATGATGTCGCCGGCCTTGACGCCCCGGGCAATGGCATTCTTGCCGCAAACAGCATTGAGGGTGATCTTCTCCCCCTGAATGGCCGCCAGCAGGGCCACCACGTCGTCGGAGCGGTCCTTCAGGAAATCGCCCATTTTCCGCAGATCGTTGGCCTCAATGTCGCTGCGGGTCACCGTGACTACCTTCAGACCCTTGACCTTCTTGGCGGCAAACAGCGTCCGTTCGATCTCGCCGGAGAACAGCTTATCCTTAAGCCGGTCCACATTCAGCCGCATTTCCTTGGCCTCCTGCACCATGGCGCCGGCCTTATGCAGCAATTCCTTGGGCGTGGTTTTCAGAATCTCAGCCGTGTCCGCAATCATCCGGTTCATCTGCTCCATCTGCCGCAGCACTTCCTTGCCGGTGTAGGCTTCAATGCGGCGGACGCCCGAGGCCACGGAGGATTCGGACTGGATCCGGATCAGGCCCACTTTGGCGGTATTGTCCAGATGCGTGCCGCCGCAGAACTCCAGGGAACGGTCTCCCATCTTCACCACGCGGACCACATCGCCATACTTCTCGCCAAACAGGGCCGTGGCGCCCAGCTTCTTGGCTTCTTCGATGGGCAGAATCAGCGTCTCCACATCCATGCCGTCCAGGACCATGTTCATAATATCCTGGGCAATCAGGCCCATCTCCTCATGGGTCACGGCAGAGAAGTGGGTAAAGTCGAAGCGCAGATGATCCGGCTCCACCAGAGAGCCTGCCTGGTGGCAGTGTTCCCCCAGGACCTTCTCCAGGGCCGACTGCAGCAGGTGGGTGGCGGAGTGGGCGCGGGCGATGGCCTGGCGGCGCTGGGTATCAATGGAAGCGGTGACGGCCGCTCCCACTTGCATGGAACCGGACTTCATGACGCCGTAGTGCATATACTTGCCGCCCTTATTCTTCTGCACATCCCGGACCTCAAACACGCCGTCCTCCGTTTCGATGACGCCCTGGTCGGCCACCTGGCCGCCCATTTCTGCATAGAACGGCGTTCTGTCCAGAACCACAATGGCCTCCACGCCGGCAGCAATGGCCTGCCGCTGCTCGTCCTCCGCCACGATGGCCAGGACCTGCGCCTTGGAGCTGTTCTCCGTATAGCCCGTGAATTCCGTGGCGGGCACATCCTGGCCGAAGTCAATACCAGCCCAGCCCAGGTCGCCCAGCGCCTCCCGGGCTTTCCGGGCCCGCTGGCGCTGTTCCTGCATCAGCTGGGTGAAGGCATCCTGATCCACAGTCATGCCCTCTTCCCCCACCATTTCCAGAGTCAGGTCGATGGGGAAGCCATAGGTGTCATAGAGTTTGAAGGCATCGGCGCCGGAGAACACCGTCTCCCCTGCGGCCTTGTGGGCCTCCAGCAGGTCGGAGAAGATCTTCATGCCGCCGTCGATGGTCTTGGCAAAATTCTCCTCTTCCACCTGGATGACCTTGGTGATATAAGCCTGCTTCTCCCGCAGTTCGGGGTACTGGCACTCGTTCTCATGGATGACCGTATCCACCACCTGATAGAGGAAGGGCTCATTGACACCCAGGAGCTTGCCATGGCGGGCAGCGCGGCGCAGCAGGCGGCGCAGGACATAGCCCCGGCCCTCGTTGGAGGGCAGCACGCCGTCGCAGATCATAAAGGTGGCGGAGCGGATATGGTCGGTGATGACCCGCAGGCTCACGTCCATCTTGTGGGACTTTCCATAGTAGGCCCCGGTCAGCTCAGAGACCCGATTGGTGATGTTCATAACCGTGTCCACATCGAACAGGGAGTCCACGTCCTGGCACACCACCGCCAGACGCTCCAGGCCCATGCCGGTATCGATGTTCTTCTGCACCAGGTCGGTATAGTGGCCGTTGCCGTCGTTGTCAAACTGGGAGAAGACGTTGTTCCAGACCTCCATATAGCGGTCGCAGTCGCAGCCCACGGTGCAGCCGGGCTTGCCGCAGCCGTACTTCTCGCCCCGGTCATAATAGACCTCTGAGCAGGGGCCGCAGGGGCCGGAGCCATGCTCCCAGAAGTTGTCGGCCTTGCCGAAGCGGAAGATGCGCTCCGCCGGAATACCGACCTTCTTGTTCCAGATCTCAAAGGCCTCGTCGTCATTCTCATAGATGGAGGGATACAGCCGGTCCTTGTCCAGGCCGACGACCTCGGTCAGGAATTCCCAGCACCAGGTAATGGCTTCCTCTTTGAAATAGTCGCCAAAGGAGAAGTTGCCCAGCATCTCAAAATAGGTGCCGTGGCGGGCGGTTTTGCCGATAT
>CAMBCW010000099.1 GCA_945864925.1 uncultured Clostridia bacterium | reverse complement strand
CTTTTCGCCCCGCTGGGTGCGGTTTTTCGAACTTCTAAAAGTTCGAAAAACCTTTTGATTGAACGCGCAGGGGGCTTTTTGCCCCCCTGCACACATCCCCCGCTGCTCAGTCACAGAACTCTTTTTCATAGTTATTCAACAGCCTGCGGCGGGGGCAAGCCCCCGCCCTACAGAATTCATCATAAAAGATTTTCTTTGCGCGGTCAAGAAAAAATCCCCGGAGGAAACTCCGGGGCTGGAAAAGATATGGGACTTAGATGAGCGACAGCTCGTCCTTTGGTGAAGCTGTGATGGTATTCTAGCACGGATTTGGCGCAAAGTCTGTCGAACGGACGGCAAAGTCTTGAAAAAAGTTTGACGGACTGATAAAATAAGGCGATATCACGCAAAGGAAGCATGGACATGGAATATCTGGCTGGAGAATATGAAATCGCCGTCATCGGCGCAGGCCATGCGGGCATCGAAGCAGCCCTGGCCGCTGCCCGGATGGGGCTGAAAACGGTGATTTTCACCATCAATCTGGATGCCGTGGGCAATATGCCCTGCAACCCGGCCATCGGCGGCACCGGCAAGGGCCATCTGGTCCGGGAGCTGGACGCCCTGGGCGGTGAGATGGCCAAGGCGGCGGACCGCTGCTGCATCCAGTACCGGATGCTCAACCGGGGAAAGGGGCCGGCGGTTCATTCCCTGCGGGCCCAGGCTGACCGGCGGAAATACCAGGAGGACATGAAGCGCACCCTGGAGTGCCAGGAAAATCTGGATCTCAAGCAGGCCATGGTCACGGACGTCCGCCTGGAAAACGGCCAGGTGGCCGCTGTGGTCACCCGGCTGGGGGCGGTCTACCGGGTGAAAGCCGCCGTCATCGCCTCCGGCACCTACCTCAACGCCCGGGTCATCACCGGCGAGTGCGCCTACGAGTCCGGCCCCGACGGCATGCACGCGGGCCTGTTTCTCTCGGACCGCCTGCGGGAGCTGGGCTTGTCCCTGCGCCGGTTCAAGACCGGTACGCCGCCCCGGGTCAACGCCCGCAGTGTGGACTTTTCCAAAATGGAGCTGCAGCCGGGGGATGATGTGCCGGTTCCCTTCTCCTTCCAGACCCGGACGCCTCCGGAGAACAAGGCCGTCTGCTGGCTGACCTATACCAACGAGAAAACCCACGAGATCATCCGCCGGAACTTTGCCCGCAGCCCCCTGTTCAACGGCATGATCGAGAGCGTCGGCCCCCGGTACTGCCCCTCCATCGAGACGAAAATCGACCGGTTCCCGGACAAGCCCCGGCACCAGCTGTTCATTGAGCCAACGGGCCTGGGCACCGACGAGCTGTATATCCAGGGCCTCAGCTCCTCCCTGCCGGAGGACGTGCAGCTGGAGCTGCTCCACACCATCGCCGGCTTGGAGCACGCGGAGATGATGCGCCCGGCCTACGCCATCGAATACGACTGCGTGGATCCCACGGAGCTGCTGCCCACTCTGGAGTGCAAAAAAATCCCGGGCCTCTACGGCGCGGGACAGTTCAACGGCTCCTCCGGCTATGAGGAGGCGGCGGTTCAGGGCTTTGTGGCTGGCGTCAACGCGGCCCTGAAGCTCAAGGGCGAGCCGCCCATGGTGCTGAAGCGGTCGGAGTGCTACATCGGCACCCTCATCGACGACCTGGTGACCAAGGGCACCGAGGAGCCCTACCGGATCATGACCTCCCGGTCGGAATACCGGCTTCTCCACCGGCAGGACAATGCCGACCGGCGGCTGAGCCACATCGGACGGCGCATCGGCCTGGTGTCCGAAGAACAGTACCGGGCTGTGGAGGAGAAATACGCCGCCGTGGAGGCGGAGATGGACCGTCTGGAGCACTGCGGCGTGGCGGAGAGTGAAGCCCTCAACGCCCTCCTGACGGCCCACGGCACGGCCCCGGTGCAGGGCTCCGCCCGCATGGCGGATCTGGTGCGGCGGCCGCAGATGGAGTATGACCTGCTGGCCCCCTTCGATCCCGGCCGGCCGGCCCTGCCCCAAGCCGTGACGGAACAGGTGGAGATTCAGCTCAAATACGCTGGTTATCTGGCCCGCCAGGAAAAACAGGTGGCGGAGTTCCAGAAGGCGGAGAGCCGCCTGCTGCCGCCGGATGTGGACTACCGCGCCATCACCGGCCTGCGGGTGGAGGCCCGGGAGAAGCTCCAGCAGATTCGCCCCCTGTCCGTCGGTCAGGCCAGCCGCATCTCCGGCGTCAGCCCCGCCGATGTGGCGGTACTGCTGATCTGGCTGGAACAAAACCGGGGATGAGTCGTCCCCAGCCGGCACTGCCTGCAGGGTTAATGGCCTCCCACTTTTTCAGTCATTGCTGCGAAACAGCAGAAGCCAGTCGGGCGCGACGACCCGGCGCGCCGTTTGGCAGTTGGGAAAGGAATGCAGCTGCCTGCAAACGGCAGGCCCAGTGGTCGTGCCCTACAAAAGTACGTTTCGTTCACCGTGGTGCATTCATAAATGCGTGTCGATTGCGAGGAACGAAGCGACGCGGCAATCCGTATTCCCGGAGCCGCCTCATTCCCATAAAATGCAGCCTCCCCCGTCGCGGGGGAGGCTGTTTTGCGGTTATGTGAGATACGGCGTCACATCGTCCACGATTTCCAGGCTTTCGATCACCCGGAGAACCTCCTCGGCGGGCAGGGCTTCCGGGCCGCGGCTGGTCAGGACGTAGTTGCAGTCCTCCGTCTGCCACAGGGCTTCGGTTTTACTCTCCCGGGCGTAGATGGTGACGGTCCAGTCTCCCACAGTGGCCACCGCTTTGGTGTGGGGCTCCGTGGTGGTTTCCCACTGCTGGATGGTGCCTTCGTCCCAGTCCTCCTGCTGCACCAGCTCCAGGGTGACGCGCGTGCCGTCCTCCAGGGGCTTAGTCCAGTAGAATTCATAGCAGCCCCAGGCCAGGGTTCCCATGTCCAGCTGGAAACCCTCGGGGATGAAAGTGGGAATCCGTACAATTTCATGGGCCTCCGGCTCCGTGACCGCCGGCGGTTCCAAATAATCAACGGATTCATAGGGTGCCAGATCCTCCACGGCCCGGATGCTGGAGAAAATCTCTTCCAGCAGGGTGTCGCTGGTATCGTAGGCCGTCTCCAGGGAGAAAAGGTACTGTCCATCGGACCAGTAAAATTTCCGGTAGCCGTCAAACTGTTCCATTCCTTCCGCCGTCTCGGCCTGGGAGGGTCCTACAGCGATGGTCCAGAGGGTCAGGCCGCCGTACTGGGCCTGGGCGATGGTGTAGTGGTCGTCGTAGCCGGTGGGCAGTGTGTCATAGGCCCAGCTCCCGTCATAGCCGGGGCAGGCATCCTGCCGGAAGGAGATTACGGCGCCGTCCTCCGACTGCCACTGCAGCAGAACGTCCCGGCGCTGGGTCTGGGGCGCGTACCGCTCCTGGACCACAGGCGTCCAATGCGCTGCCAGATAGGTGGGGACATAGTATGTCTCCAGGAACTCCGGCGCGTCCTCCGGAATGGTCACGTCCGGCGTCACATCCAGAACGCCCACATAGGCCGCCTCCCGGCCGCTGGGGGTCTCCACCACGGCGGCTGTGTGGGTCTGATTGGGAATCAGTCCCAGAATATAATTCCGCACCGCCGGGATGGCGAAGGCTGTGCAGGTGAGCACCGCCACCACAGCGGCAGCGGCCAGAATTCTGGGAATGACGCGGCTCTGTCTGCGGACAATTGCCTCGCTGTGCGCCAGATACACCGGGTCGGCGTGGGCCAGAATCCGGTACAAATCCTCATTGGTCATGCAAGATAACCCTCCTTTTTCAAATGCTGCTTCAGTTTTTTGCGTGTCCTGGACAGGATCACCAGAATGTTGGATTCCCGCAGGCCGCAGCGGCAGGCAATTTCGCCCACGGGCTCCGTGAAGAAATACCGCCGCAGGAATACGTCCCGGTCCCGGGGGGACAGGGCGGCGAGAAAGCGGTTGATCTCCGTTTCCAGATCACCGGCCAGCACCGTTTCCTCCGGCGAGCCGGGCGCTGCCACACATTCCGACAACTCTTCCAGCACGGCGTCGATTTCGCCGCCGCCCCGCCGCTGGGATTCCTGCCGGCGGAAATGGTCAAAGGCCAGGTTGCGGGTGATGGCTGCCAGGAACAGCTTGAGATTTTTGGGCTGCTGGGGCGGGATTACCTTCCAGGCCCGGAACCAGGTTTCGTTGACGCATTCCTCGCAGTCCTCGGGACTGTCCAAAATCCGGTGGGCGACGGCGTAGCAGTAGGCGCCGTATTGCCGCTGAATCTCCCGGATTGCCGTCTCGTCCCGCCGGCTGAACAGGGTAAGGATCTGTTCGTCCGTCACGCGGCCGCCTCCTTTCTGTATTTTGAGGTCCCTCATCCCATAAGACGGATTTTTGCGCCGGATCTAACAAAGAACCATGAAATACGCAGCCGCGCCCAATGCCGCCCCTGCAATCGGGGCGCTTTTGGGGTGCGCGGCAAAAAGCAGCCTCCCCTGCGGCAGGGGAGGCTGCTTTCACGGCGTATTTTCCAGCGCAATGGCAAACCGGACGGTCACCGGTTCCAAACCGGGGGCAGACACGGTCAGCATCGCCTCCCCCGGGCCCGTCGTGCGGACGTAGGTTCCGCACATGCCGCCTTCGGCGGTGACCACGTCGGGACCCACCAGTACGGCGGGGCCTTCCAGGGCCAGACGCACCGGCAGCTGGGCATAGGGGGCCGGATTGCCCTGGCCGTCCAGAATCCGGATGCGGACGGCGGCCATGTCGTAGGCGTCCCCCTCCCGCAGGCAGGTGTGGCTGGGCCGCACCTCCAGGTGCAGGCGGGCGTCGGGGCAGCGGGTGACACTGGCCACCACCTGACCGCCCCGGAGGGCGTCAAAGCGCCAGCGGGTGGCCTGCCCGCCCCAGTTGCCCACATATTTGCCGTAGAGCGCCACGCCGTCCTGGAACGTCATATGATACTGCACCATGCAGGCCAGCATGCGGGCCTTATCTGCCGCCGGCATACCGGACAGGCCGTGCTTCCCGGCGGAGAGCAGGCAGCGGCGCAGCCGCTGGGCCTTATCCTTTGGGAAGCCCTCCTGGGTTTCCAGCAGGCAGCCGATGGTGTCCTCCACGGGCATGGGGCCATGGGGCAGGGCCTTCCAGGGGCCGGGCTCCAGCATGGTAACAAACTGGTCGTTTTTGTACAGGGCCACCTGGTCGGCGTTGGTGAACACCCAGACCGTGCCGGTCTGGCCGCCGGGATAGTCGCCGATATCCATGGAGGAGCCCACCTCCAGCACCGGCCGGTCCTCCCCCTGGCTGGCATAGAGGCCGGCCGCCAGCTTGGGGTTGCGGAAGCTGTCCAGAACGCCGTGGTAGCAGATCCGGTCGCCGGAGCCGAAGTCCAGATGGGTAGCGTAGTCGAACATGCACCAGCCGAAGCACCCGGCATGCTCCCCGGAGGCCATGGCCGCGTCCAGCACCCGGGCATGGCGCAGGGCGTGCTCCTGCCGCTTTTCCCAGGGGTCGAAGGCCTTGGTGGGGAACATATGGCCATTGTGCTCGGAGATCAGCAGGGCCTTGGAGGAATCCGGCGTCACGTCCTTTTTCCGCCGGGCCCCGGGGGTGATTCCGTTGTGGGAGAAGTCGTTGAAGGCGTAGACGTCCTCCAGCAGGCTGCTCTTTTCCAGATTGCGCACGCCGGAGGTGGCGCGGCTGGGGTCCAGCTGGTGGGCGATGGCGTTGGTGCGGTTGTAGAAGCCGTCGTCGTCCAGACTCTCGTTGATGCGCACGCCCCAGAGGATGACGCTGGGGTGATTGCGGTTCTGGAGGATCATCTCCCGGACGTTTTTGCAGGCCTGGGCCTTCCAGGCCTCGTCCCCCACGTGCTGCCAGCCGGGAATCTCCGTGAATACCATAAGGCCCAGCCGGTCGCAGGCGTCCAGGAACCAGGGGCTCTGGGGATAGTGGGACGTGCGCACGGCGTTGCACTGCAGCTCCTCCTTCAAAATCCGGGCGTCCTCCCGCTGGAGCTGTTCCGGCACGGCGTAGCCCACATAGGGCCAGCTCTGGTGGCGGTTGAGGCCCCGCAAAAAGGTCTTTTTCCCGTTGAGATAGAAGCCGTCGGCCTTGAATTCCGCCGTGCGGAAGCCGAAGGCTGTCTCCTGACAGTCCCCGCCGAAGAGAACCCGGCAGCGGTAGAGCCGGGGATGCTCCGGCGCCCAGCTCTGGGCCTGGGGCAGGTGGAACAGGTACTCCGTCCCCTTTCCCCGCTGCTCCGCCAGACGGGTTTCCCCGTCCCACAGCTGCACCGTCACCGGCCCGTCCCCCGCCAGGGTCAGGCGCACCTGGGCGTGGGTTAGGGTGGGGGTGGTGATGAAGAGATCGTCAATATACGCCTGGGGCCGGCTGTCCAGCCACACATCCCGGTACAGGCCGCCGTAGGTCAGATAGTCGATGACATGGCCGAAGGGCGGGATGGCCGGATCCTCCCGGCTGTCCAGGCGGACGGCGATGCAGTTCTTCGCGCCGAAGGACACCAGCCCGGTGATTTCCACCCGAAAAGCCGTGTAGCCGCAGCGGTGGCGCCCGGCCTCCCGGCCGTTGACGAACACCACGGCCTGGTGAGCGGCACCGTCAAACTGCAGAAACAGCCGCCGCCCCCGCTGGCTCTCCGGCAGAAACAGCTGCCGGCGGTAGCCGCAGAGCAGCTCGTACGTCCGGTGGTCTGCTCCGTGCAGAGGCAGCTCCCGCACCGTGTGGGGCAGGCGCACCGCCTCCGCCGGGCCTTCAAATCGCAGAAATTCCTCCGTCCACTGGGCCGTGAACTCCCATCCGCTGCACAACCGTTCCATCCGCGTCTCCTCCTGCCGGTTTGGTTTGACTTTTCCCTTGGTATGGTCTATGCTTACATTATATATGCCGGAACCGGCAAGCGAAAGAGGGTATTTTATGCGTCTGCTGATTCAGAACATCCGCGCCCTGGTCTCCTGCGACGGGCAGGACCGGGTCTATGAACACGTCAATCTCTTCTGCGAGGACGGAATCATCCGTTCTATCGGGCCGGAGGCTCCGGCGGCGGACCAGGTGCTGGACGCCCGGGGCATGCTCTGCTATCCCGGCCTGGTCAACGCCCACCATCACCTGTACCAGTGCTTCTCCCGCAACCTGCCCCAGGTGCAGAACCTGGAGCTGTTCGACTGGCTGACGGCCCTGTACGAGATCTGGAAGAACCTGGACGAGGACGTGGTGCGCCTGTCCTCCATGACCGCCATGGGGGAGCTGATGAAAAACGGCTGCACCACGGTCTTTGATCACCACTATGTGTTCCCCGCCGGGGGCGGCGACCTGCTGGCCGCCCAGTCGGAGGCCGCCCGGGCCCTGGGGGTGCGGATGCACCTGTCCCGGGGCAGCATGGACCTGTCCCGGAAGGACGGCGGCCTGCCGCCGGACTCCGTGGTGCAGCGCGTGGATCAGATCATGGCCGACAGCCAGGACGCCATCGCCCGGTTCCACGACCCGGCCTTCGGCTCCATGACCCGCCTGGCCCTGGCCCCCTGCTCGCCCTTCTCTGTGTCGGAGGAGCTGCTGCGCCAGAGCGCCATTCTGGCCCGGGAGGCCCACGTCCGGCTCCACACGCATCTGTGTGAAACCTTGGACGAGGAGCGCTACATGCTGGAACGCACGGGAATGCGGCCCCTGGCCTACATGGAGTCCCTGGGCTGGACCGGCCCCGACGTCTGGTACGCCCACGGCATCCATTTCAACGACCGGGAGCTGCAGCTTCTGGCCCGGACCGGCACCGGCGTGTGCCACTGCCCCGTGTCCAACATGAAGCTGTCCTCCGGCGTGGCCCGGATTCCGGAGATGCTGGCTCTGGGGGTACCCGTGGGCCTGGGCGTGGACGGCTCGGCCTCCAACGACGGCTCCAACCTGCTGGAGGAGCTGCGGACGGCCTATCTGCTCCACCGGCTCCATTCCAGCGAAAAAGCCCCCTCGGGCTACCAGATGCTGAAGCTGGCCACCCTGGGCGGCGCGCGGCTCCTGGGCCGGGAGACGGAGATCGGCTCCCTGGAGGTGGGCAAGTGCGCGGACCTGTTCTTGCTCGACGCCAACCGCCTGGAGCTGGTGGGCGCCTGCCAGGATCCCAAGTCCCTGTTGGCCACCGTGGGCCTCAAGGGGCCTGTGGACTACACCGTGGTCAACGGCCGTGTCACTGTAGCCCAGGGCCGCCTGACCAACGTGGACGAGGAAAAGCTGGCGGAGCAGGCCAATCAAAAGGCTGCAGACTATCTCAGCCGCTGACACGGTACAGGGCTTTTCTCCGAGGGATACTGACGCCCGCGGGAGCAACGTAGGGCGGGGGCTCGCCCCCGCCGCAGGCACGCGACCCGAAAC
>CAMBCW010000098.1 GCA_945864925.1 uncultured Clostridia bacterium | reverse complement strand
CGAGAAATTCTTGACTTTGTCGAAAATCGCTTACACAAAATTTTCTGCCGGGCCTCTACCCCTTCGCCGTGTACATCTCGCCTATGATCGTCCACCACTGAATTGTTGGTATCGTCAAATCTGATCTTAGTAAGAAAATTGTTCTGGCTATTCCAAAATCTTTAGAGTATCCTTTGCTTGCCAAACAGATCACAGAGAAAGAGAGGTCAACCGTATGGCAAGTATCCGAAAACGCGGCGACAGCTATCTGATCACAGTCTCCATGGGCTATGATTTCGCAGGGAAGCGCCGCAAGCCTCAGCAGAAAACCGTTCATCCACCAAAGGGCCTCACGCCGAAGCAGACAGAGAAGTGGCTCAAAGAACAGGCGGTCCTGTTTGAGATGGCCTGCAAAAAGCTACCAGCAGACGTGGACCGGTCCATTACCCTGGAACAGTACATCAACATCTGGCTGGAGACCATCGCGCCAAACAAATTGGCAAAATCCACCCTGGCCCGGGAGAAGCAGGACATTGCCCGTATCCTGCCGTACCTGGGACACTACAAGCTGGTGGATTTGAAGCCCGAGCATTTCCGTCAGTTCTGCGCGGATATGCGAAAAGTGAAGAACAGCAAAACCGGAAAACCGCTCTCCGAAGCGACGGTGGAAGGATTGCACAGTTGTCTGTGCGGCATCCTCTCCGACGCCATGGAGGGCGGTTTTATCGCGCACAATCCGGCCTGGCGGACGTATAAGTACGCGGGAAAGAAAAAGGAAAAACAAATCGCGGACGAAGAAACGGTGCAGCAGCTCATTAAGGCGCTGGAGCAGGAGAGCATCAAGTACGAAACTTTCTTCAAGCTGCTCATTGCCACCGGTATGCGGAGAGGGGAGTGCTGTGGTCTCAAGTGGAGCGACTTCGATTTCCCCAACCGAAAAATCCACATCCAACGAAACGTGGTCAAGATCACAGGGGAGGAGATCATTGTCAAAGAAACCAAGACTTCCTCCGGCGACCGGTACGTCTACTTCTCATCTGAAATGGAAAGCCTCCTCATGGAGTACCGAAAAAACTGCCAATGGGAAACGGAAGCCTATGATAATCGGAAGCTCACCGAAGACGACTACGTCTTCCGCCGCCACGGCCTGGAGCTTCCCATGACCCCGACCACCTTCACCTGGTGGTTCAAGAAAATCCTCAAAGCCCACGGCCTGCCTGAAAACCTGAACGTGCATTCCCTCCGGCACACCAATGCCAGCCTCTTGAACGCAGGCGGCACCGACGTCACCACCGTCGCCAGCCTCCTGGGCCACGCCCAGCCGTCTACAACCCTGGACATCTACAGCCATGCGTTTGATAAGAACAGGAAAGAAGCCAGCCAGACGCTGCAAAGCGGTTTGGAGATTTGACGGGACACGCGTTTTATGATAGTATGAAAAAAACAGGGAGGCAAACGAAGTGAACAAGGAACAATCCGCCATCACGCTCGGCGAGGTCACGCGGGAGCGCCTGCACGCCTATTACCGGGGTTTTGTCAGCGATCCAGATATTTTTATGGATATGAGTAAATTTTTCACATATCACTATGATCCGGCGCGAATCGACGCCTACTGTGCGTCCTTGCGGCCGCGCGAGAACCGTAAAGACTTTCTTATTCTCAGAAACACAGACCCGATCGGAGAATTGAGCCTGAAGCACATTGATTACGAAAAAAGCCAGTGTGAACTCTCGATCCACCTTCAAAATGATTCGGTCAAAGGAAAAGGATACGGCACCGTCGCGGAACGGTTGGCGCTGGAGTATGCGTTTCAGAAATTGAAGATTCAAACAGTTCTTGCCGATTCTGTCCAAAAGAACCGACGAAGCCAGCACGTGTTGGAGAAGGTCGGATTCACTTTGACGCACGAAGATGATATGTTCAAGTATTACCGCTGCGACCGCGCGGCCTTTTTCGGGACGAAATAACAGATTGTAGCAGACAGCTCTGTATTCTGTATGGTGGAAGCAACTTTTCATCTTGCCGCGCGTAAAAACAGCCATCCTTTCGGATGGCTGTTTTTTGGTACGCCCGACACGATTCGAACGTGCGACCTTCAGAGTCGGAGTCTGACACTCTATCCAGC
The DNA here is from genome assembly GCA_945864925.1 of uncultured Clostridia bacterium. Classification (GTDB taxonomy): domain Bacteria; phylum Bacillota; class Clostridia; order Oscillospirales; family Oscillospiraceae; genus Avoscillospira. Next base: position 6,344 of record CAMBCW010000098.1, on the reverse strand, counting down.
TGAGCTACGAGCGCATATGAAGTTTTTTAGCCTGATAATTATATCAAAGTTTTTCTCCTTTGTAAAGAGAAAAATTCAGAAAATTGTACCCGGCGGCGGCTGTGGGCTTGTGTTTCCGGAAAATCTGTGATAGGATAAGAAAAACGTCGTTTTGGGGAGGCTGCTGTCATGGATGATTTTTCCAAGTTCCGTTCCGCGCTGAACGGATTTCACCGCGCCGATGTGACCGCATATATCGAAAAGCTCTGCGCAGAGCATCAAAAAGAGTTGAAAAAAGCCCAGGATGAGGCCGCGGGCCTGTCCCAGCAGCTGGAGGTCGCCAAGGCGGCGCTGCTGTCCGAAGCGCGGCGCAGCGAAAAATTGGAGGCCCAGCTGGCCGAGACCGAGACAGCCTTGGAATCCACCCAGGCCGCCCTGGAGGAGGCCCTGACCCTTCCCTCCCCCGAGCCGGTGGAGCCGGAAGCGCTCCCCGCAGAGGAGCTGCCGGAGGAAGAGGACGATATGGACTATCCCACTCTGGAGCTGGAGGCCTACCGCCGGGCGGAAGCCATGGAGCGGCTGTCCGCCGGCCGGGCAGCCCGCCTGCGCCAGCAGCTGAACGACCTGCTGGAGCAGGTCTCCTCCCGGTATGAGCAGACCGGCCAGGAGATTCAGGTGCTCACGGAGGACATCCGCACCAACCTCAAGCGGCTGGAGGATACCCTCTCCGACCTGGACGCCATCTTCGACGAAGCCACGGGCGGCTTTGACGCCCTGGACGACGAAGGGGCGCTGGTACAGGAATAAAGAACACACAATTGCATCAGGCTGCGTGCACGCCAAAGGCGCACACGCAGCCCGATGAAAGTTCAAATTTCTTTCCCCACCTGCGGGCGGGGACGCGCTGCGAGGCGGTTGAAGCGGAACATGCCGGATTCTTCTCGCTGCAGCGGTTGACCGGCAGTCTGACGCATGCGGAGAACGCTCCGCATGCGTATTTGTTTACTTTTTCAGCAGTTTATTCATGAAGCCCGTGCGCTTGGCGAACAACAGCAGGGGCAGGCCCAGCACATACATGACCACCAGCTCGCCGAAGCCCACCTGAATAAAGGCCGTGGCAAAGCCCAGCAGCAGATTGTCCGGGAACAGCACAAAGGCCAGCATCCCACCCACGATCACGGCGTTGACCAGCACGTTGGGCATGGGGATGAACCAGGTCCTTTTGCAGCGGATGGTCCACAGGCAGGCCAGGGCCGTGGCCAACGTGCCGACGACCATATCCAGGGCTGTGACCGTGGAGAACACGTTGGCCAGGAAGCAGCCCAGGGTGATACCCACGGCCAGCACCGGCTCGAACCAGCACAGAACCACCAGGGCCTCGGACAGGCGGAACTGGGCCAGGCCATAGGCAAAGGGCGCTGTGGCGATGGTGATGGCGGCATAGAGCGCGGCCACAATGGCGCAGGCGCACAGCTGACGGACGGTGAATTTGGATTTCATAAGAAGTTCCTCTCTTTCGCGGAACAAAAAAAGACGGATGCCGGCGCACCCATCTCTCCCGCAGAGATTCCCCCTGCGGACGTCCCTGGTTTTGTTTAACGACAGGATGGCTACGAACGAACTGTCGGTTATGGAATTGTCCTGATTATAACAAAGCCGGTCGGCGCTGTCAAGGACCTGCCGCAGCATGCGAAGATCTGCGCCCAGGCGCCCCTGGGCTTCGGCAGGGGTCCCACTGTGTCTGTTGTGCGGTTTCCGCCGTCCGGAAGAGACCGCGGCTGGATTTGACAGGAAACGAAAAATATGAGATACTGGATCCATCCTGTCTGTGAGGTTCTGGGATGGAGGGGAGACCGGCCATGAAAGGGCATTTTCTGAAACAGAACTGGGCCAACCTGCTGTTTGTGGGCGCATTGGCGGCGGTGCTGGTCCTGGGGGGCCTGGGGGCCTGGCTGTTTCCCCGGGCGGTGAACGCCTATGAAAACCGCTACGCCGTCCAGCTGCCGGCGTTCTCCCCGGCAGCCTATGGCAGCGGCGACTTTCAGGACGATCTGGAGTCGGCTCTGGCCGACCAGCTGCCCAAGGCCTCGGCCCTGAAGAAGCTCTATCACCTGGGCACCCGGGGCTACACCTACGGCCTTCTGTCACCCCTGTCGGCGGCCCACCCGACGGCGTATTTCGAATTTTACGGCCTGAATCTGGTGCACGGCGACCGGCTGGTCTACGATCCCCTGGATCCGGCGGAGGTTCTGCCCCGGCTGGACCCGCGGATTGCGCGCATCCAGGCCGCCATGGCCCAAAATCCCGGCACGGAATTCTTCCTCTATTACATTGAGAAGGATACGGACCTGAATTTTGAAACCGGCGGGCGCCTGGGGGCCTGGGAGTACCTATCGGACCGCCTGGACCTGCCCACGGCCAAATTCGCCGTGGACACGCCGGCGGAGTTTTTCCGGGATTTCTACAAAACCGACCACCACTGGAACGCCTCCGGCTCCTACCGGGCCTACGGGGAACTGCTGGATCTGCTGGGCTGTCCCGATTCGCCCCTGGAACCTCTGGAGACCGTGACCCCCGACGGCGTCCTGCACGGCTCCAAGGCCGCCGCCTGCGGCGCCGATCAGTTAGGGGAGGCCATGACGGTCTTCCGCTTCGGCTTTCCCGCCATGACCGTCACCCTGGACGGCCAGCCGGCGGCGGACTACGGCAATCAGGGCGGGCCCCTGTCCTACAGCGCCGTCTACGGCGGCGACAACGGAGAGGTCCTCCTGGACGCCGGGAAGTCCGGGCCGAATCTGCTGATTCTGGGGGAATCCTACGACAACGCGGTGCTGAAGCTCCTGGCCTGCCACTTCGGCCGGGTGTACGCCGTGGATCTGCGCTACTATGCCGCCCTGACGGGGCAGGACTTCTCCCTGAGCGGCTACATCCAGGCCCATGACATCGACCAGGTGCTGTTCATGGGCAACATCGACTATTTCACCCTCAACGACTTTGCATGGGAGTCCTGAGCCATGGCCTTCAGTACCCTGTCCTTTCTTTTCGTCTTTCTGCCCCTGACGGCGGGCTGTTATTTTGTGATTCCCAACCGGCGGTGGCGCAACGGCGTGCTGCTGGCGGCCTCCCTGGTGTTCTACAGCTGGGGGGAGCCCCGGTACATTCTGCTGATGCTGGCAGCGTCCCTGGTGGCCTGGGCCGGCGGTCTGGCCATGGCCCGGCTGGAGGGCGCCGCCCGGAAGGCCGTCTTTGGGGCCACGGTGGTTCTGCTGACGGCCAATCTGGCGGTGTTCAAATACGCCAACCTCCTGGCGGACACAGCCTGCGCCCTGCTGGGGGCGGAAAATCCCCTGCCGGCCATCGCCCTGCCCATCGGCATCAGCTTCTACACCTTCCAGATTCTCTCCTACGTCATCGACCTGTACCGCCGGGAGATCCCGCCCCAGGGAAACTTCCTGACCCTGACCCTCTACGTCAGCTTCTTTCCCCAGCTGATTGCCGGCCCCATCGTCCGCTACCAGGCCGTGGCCGGTGAGCTGGCCTGCCGCCGGGAGACCCTGTCCGACGCCGCCGCAGGCCTGCGGCGGTTCTGCGTGGGCCTGGGGAAAAAGGTCCTGCTGGCCAACTCCATCGGCGCCCTGGCGGAGACGGTCTACGCCGGGGATCCGGCGGTATTCGGCACGGCGGCCTACTGGCTGGCGGCGGTGGCCTACGCCCTGCAGATCTTTTTCGACTTCTCCGGCTATTCCGACATGGCCATTGGCCTGGGCCGCCTGTTTGGCTTCCACTTCCCGGAGAACTTCAACTGGCCCTACTGCGCCGTGTCCATCACGGATTTCTGGCGGCGGTGGCACATCTCCCTGTCCTCCTGGTTCCGGGACTATATCTACATCCCCCTGGGAGGCAGCCGCACCAGCCGGGCCAAGTGGATCCGCAATCTTCTGATCGTCTGGGGCCTGACGGGCCTGTGGCACGGGGCCAGCTGGAACTTCCTGCTGTGGGGCCTGTACTACGGGCTGCTGCTGCTCCTGGAAAAGCTGGTGCTGCGCCGGGTTCTGGAGAAGCTGCCGCCGGTCTGCGGCTGGTTTTATACCTGCTTCTTCGTCCTGGTGGGCTGGGTACTGTTCCAGCTGACGGATTTCGGCCAGCTGGCCCATGCCCTGGGGGTCATGTTCCGCTTTGTCCCCACTGATTGGCTGGCCGCGGCCGCCGCCGACGGGCAGCTGCTGCTGGGACTGGTCTGGCTGCCCCTGGGCGCTTTGGCCCTGCTGCCCTGGAGCCGCCTGCGGCTGCCCCAGTGGCTGCAGAACGGCCTGTGCCTGGCGCTGCTGGCCCTGTGCCTGGTCCTGATCCTGGGCTCCGCCTACAACCCCTTTATTTACTTCCGGTTCTGATACAAGAGCCTAACAAAAAGCCTGAAAAGCTTTTTATCGCGCGAAGCGCGTCAGGTTCTTATGATACTGCGCAGCGCGCGACTGCGCGATGCGAGCATGCGCATTTTCTGATTAAAGGATTTAATCAGAAAATAGTATGAGACATACCGGGCCAAACGCGCAAAAACCGCACCCCGCGCCGCCCCGTTTACAGGGGCGCGCCGGGGTGCGGCGCCGTTTTTCCGGCAGCCTTTCACGGCCAGCGGATATCCAGACTGCCAAAGGAGAGATCGGCATCCACGGTCAGGACCTGCTCCGCACCGTCGTCAGGCTGGCCATGGGTGGACACGGAGGCGGCGCTCCGGTTGGATTCCACCTGGGCCCGCCAGCTCCGGGGCAGCAGCAGGGTCAGGGAGCCGAAGGAGACGTCCACGTCCAGGGCGCTGTCCGGCTCCAGACAGCCGCAGCCGGTGAAATCCAGGGTATAATTGCCGAAGCTGACCTCCACATTGCCGCCCCGGAAGCAGTCCTCCGTCACCGAAATGGTTTCGTTGCCGAAGCTGCCCTGAAAGGACAGCCGGCCGTCCTCCATGTGCAGCTCCTTGCTCGCCTTGCCATCCCCGTCTACGGAGACACGCTTGCCTCTTTTGCGGCCGGTAAAATGATCGACGAACATGGAGATCGCCCACAGCACCAGCAGCACCGGCACCACAACGCCCCAGGTCAGCTTGGGGAAACCGCTCAGAATGTGCATCTTGACCAGCAGGAAATACACGCCCACAGCCGTCAGGCCCACGGACCAGGCGCCGATGCGCTGCCACAGGCTGGTGAGTCCCAGGGCCAGCAGGGCCGAGGGCCACATGAGATTCCAGATCCCCGCCTCCCCCAGGCCGGACAGCAGCGTGCGGTTCAGCAGCAAAGACACGGCGAACAGCAGCACCGCCGTGGCGAACCAGGGCAGCTCCTTACCGCCCAGATCGAAATTAAAGGTGAAGCCGTTTCGCTCCTCGTCGGGCTCATTGCCCTCGTCCTTGCCGATGTTCACATGGATTCCGGAGGATTTCGGCGCCGCCGGGACGATCTCCGTCTTTTCCGGCATGCCCAGGAGACTGTCGGTGGTCACCTGGAAGATCTCCGCCAGCTTGGGCAGCAGGCTGATATCCGGGCAGGACACGTCGTTCTCCCATTTGCTGACGGCCTGGGCCGAAACGCCCACCCGTTCCGCCAGCTGGTCCTGGGTCATGCCCCGGCTCTTCCGCAGCCGGGCAATTCGTTTTCCAATGGTCTGTTCCATGGATCTCCCTCCTTTTTCTGCCCCTATCATGCCATAAACCGGGCAAAAAAGCTATCACTTATTTGGCAAGGCGCCGTTTATTCGTCCTCAACCTGCGGTTGAATCCCGGTTAAATCTTGGATTTTTTCCGCTGTTTCCAGTGTTATCCCGATTTTTTGCAGCCGCAATCTTTCCCTTGACTTTTTGCATTATTTGTATTACGCTTAATAATACAAAGGAGGCGATTTCATGCTGCTGCGTCTGGATTTTTCCATTGACACCCCCATCTACCAGCAGATCCGCAATGAGATTGTCCGGGGCATCGCCGCCGGCGACCTGCCGCCGGGGCAGCAGCTGCCCCCCATCCGCACCCTGGCGGAGGACTGCGGCGTCAACATGATGACCGTCAGCAAGGCCTACGGCCTGCTGAAGCAGGAGGGTTATATCGAGACCGACCGCCGGGCCGGCACCATCGTCAGCCCCCGGAAGCCGGCAGCCCTGCCGGAGCAGACCCGCGCCGCCCTGGAGCTGGCCGTGGCGGAAGCCAAAGCCGCCGGCGCGTCTTTGGAGGAGCTCCTGGCGCTCTGCCGCCGGGCCTACGGCGGGTAGGGGTGGAAATGCAAAATGCAAAATATGATGATCGGTTTTAGTAAGCACACGGATTTTTTGACAGGGTTCCGCCCCGCACTGTCATTGCGAGGAGCGAAGCGACGCGGGCCGCA
>CAMBCW010000097.1 GCA_945864925.1 uncultured Clostridia bacterium | reverse complement strand
CTACACACTGCATATCGTCGGCAGCGTCAGATGTGTATAAGAGACAGGGGCTCGGCGGGCGTCTCAGTGGCGGGCTCAGCGGGCGTCTCAGGCTCGGACTTCTTGCCGCAGCCAGCGAACATACCCAGAACCATCACGAGAACCAGCATGAGCGCCAGAAGCTTTGCGAGGTTGGATTTCATTTTCATTTCCTCCTATTTAAAGTTTTTATATTTGACGGCTTTTATAAAACCGTGAAATATCGACGCATTCAACCATACAACCAACGGTTGAAGTTATTATCTAATGTACCATATTAGCACATAACTTGCAACAAAAAATTGATATTTTCCAGAAAAAAGATGCAAAATCATTGTCTCCCAACTCCAGATTCTGCATTGCAGGCTTTGTTTGATTTTTCCGAAACACAGAGGAACTCCCTGTGCAGTTTGTGCAAATCCCCAATATTTTTGTGCAGGATAGAACACAGGGATTCTGAATGCTGCTTTTTTTTGGTAAAAAAGTAAAACCTCTCCATGCCGGCTCCCTGAAAGTGGGAGCCGGCAATGCTGCATTTTTACAGCGGGTTGGCCTCAATCCAGCGGCCGATGGCCTCGCCGATTTCCTTGATGCAGCCCGGCTCATAGGGCACCTTCAGGCCGGCGCTGTGCACCAGTTCCTCAAAGGTCCGGGTGCCGCCCTGGTCCACAAGGGCCAGATACCGCTTCCAGGCGTCCTGCCGGTCCGTCATGGACGCAATCCAGAACTGGAAGGCCACGGTCTGGGCCATACAGTAATCAATATAGTACAGCGGGCACTGGTAGATGTGCAGCTGCCGCTGCCAGCCGGCGCCCCGGCCGTAGAAGGGCAGATTGTCGAAGTCAATCCAGGGCCGGTACTTCTTCTCCAGGCTCAGCCACAGCTCGTTGCGCTGGGCCGGGGTCAGGTCAGGGTTCTCGTAGACCCGGTGCTGGAACTCGTCCACCATACAGCCGTAGGGGATAAAGATCAGGCTGTCCTCGCAGTGGCCGATCTCGTATTTCCGGGTGACAGGGCCGAAGAACAGCTTGTGGAAGTCCTGGGTCAGGAACTCCATGGACATGGAGTGGCACTCGCAGGACTCCATGGTGGGAGACTGTAGGGCACGGATATAGCCCTTGCGGACGGCCCGATAGTCGGCAAAGGCATGGCCGGCCTCATGGGTCAGCACGTCCACATCGCCGGAGGTACCATTGAAGTTGGAGAAAATGAAAGGCGCCTGATAGTCGGGCAGGCTGGTGCAGTAGCCGCCGGGAGCCTTGCCGTCCTTGCTCAGCACATCCAGCAGCTCGTTGTCATAGAGGAAGTCCACAAACTCCGCCGTCTCCGGGCTGAGACCGTGGTACATCTCCAGACCCGCCCGGAGGATATCGTCCGCCGTGCCCTGGGGCTTGGCGTTGCCGTCGGGGAAGAGCATGATGTCATCATAGAAATACATATGCTCCACGCCCAGGCGACTGCGCTGATCCTCCTTGACCTTGGCCACGATGGGCACCATGTCCTGGGCGATCTGATCCCGGAAGGCCGCCACCTTCTCCGGGCCATAGCAGTTGCGGCCCAGACGGTCATAGCCCAGGGCCAGATAGTTCTCATGGCCCAGGGCCTGGGCCTGGGCGGTGCGGTTCTTCACCAGCTTGTCAAAGAGCTGGTCCAGCTCCTCCCGGTGGGCATCGAAGGCCCGGCCCTCGGTCTCATAGGCGGCCTTGCGGACGGCCCGGTCGGGGCTTTCCTTGTAGGGCCCCAGCTTGGGCAGGGGCATGGTCTTGCCGTCAAATTCCACCTGCAGGGAGGCATAGAGCTTCTGATACTCGCTGGTCAGCTTGTTCTCCTCCATCATGAGATCCATGATCTCAGGCTTGAAGCTGCGGACAGCGATTTCCAGGTTGGTGAACAGCAGATGGCCCAGCTTGTCCCCCAGCTCCTGCCGGAAGGGAGACCGCAGCAGCGCCAGGTTCACCTGCTGCATCATCTCCTGGAACTGCGGGCTGACCTCGTCCATCCAGGTCTGCTCCTGATCATAGAATTCGTCCCGGGTGTCGATGGTATGGCGGACATAGGCCAGGGTGGACATGGTTTCCACCGTGTTGATGGCCTTCTCCCAAGCGGCGTAGGCGTCCAGCTGCTCCTGGGCCGTTTTCGCGCCGTCCAGTTTGGCCACAGTCTCCGCCGCCAGGGCCCGCAGGGCCTCCAGATCCGGTCGGGCATAGGGCATTTCGGAAAATTTCATGGTTCTGTCTCCTTATTCATATATTGTGCTTGTTTTTATAGACCGGTTAACTGGCGTTTATGCACGCACCCTCGTGCCCCCTCTATAGGGGGCTGGACGCCCGCAGGGCGGCCTGGGGGTTGCCGCAAATTAGCAATTGTATCGTTCGTTCGGTAAAATTGCTTGTCGGTACAACCCCCAGTCAGCTTCGCTGACAGCCCCCTATGAAGGGGGCACGAGAGGTACGCGCATCCTTTCAAATCATCCGCGAAGCGGAACCTCCATTGTCCGTTGTCAATTGTCAATTCATTCCAAATCCTGATAATGCAGCAGGCTCTCGCTGAGTTCCAGCATCTCCGGACCCTCCAGAGAATTTTCAAATATCACCTGGCCGCCGGTTTCCCGGGGATTCAGCAGATCCAGCTCCTCCAGGCGGCGGCGGAGCTGCCGGGCCACGCCCTCGGCGCCGTCGATGATCTCCGGCCGGCGGCCCAGAATCTTCCGCAGGACGCCCCGCAGGAAGGGATAATGGGTGCAGCCCAGAACCACCGCATCCACAGGCACCTTGGTGAAAGGATCCAGCTTTTCCAGCAGGAACCGCTCCAGCTCCTCCCCCCGCAGGATGCCCTGCTCCACAAATTCCATCAGCCCCCGGCAGGGTACCGGTATGATCTCCGCCTGATCCCGGAACTGCTCCCAGAGATCGAAGAATTTCTGTTCCTTCAGGGTCATGGGTGTGGCCATGACCAGGATCCGGCCGCCGGGGTGACGCTCCACGGCCGGCTTCAGGGCCGGCTCCGTGCCGATGATGGGCACCTGAGGATATTCTTCCCGGAGGCTGGCCGCCGCAGCCGACGTGGCTGTGTTGCAGGCCAGGACAATGGCCTTGGCGCCCTGCTCCAGCAGATGCCCCACGCCTTCCCGGCTCAGCTGGCGCACCTCCTCCAGAGGGCGCACACCGTAGGGCGCATGGAGAGAATCTCCGAAATACAGATAGTCCTCCCCCGGCAGCAGTTCCAGTGCGCCCCGCAGGACGCTGATGCCTCCCAGGCCGGAATCAAAAAAGCCGATGGGGCTGGTGCGTTCCATCCAGAATCCTTCCTTCCCAGCGTTTCATAGTCATTTTTTTCATTATACCAGTCTCTGTCAAGAATCGCAACAACAACCGCAAAGCCCGCCAGGCGGCTGCCTGACGGGCTTCGCAGAAATACAACAAAAGAGGGGGTTATGAAAACGCCGCACCACACGCAGGAAGGGAAAACAAAAAGAGGAGACAATGGACAGGAAGGGCATGCGGTGCAGCGGGCTTGGTGTCTGTCCCGGAAGGACATCTGTTTGCTTCCGATTTATGTATCGCATTTTAGACCTTTCGGAAATCGTTGTCAAGGGGCCGGTTGAACTTCTGTATGCTTATACAATTTGAACAGATATAGCATTATAAATTTGTATATTTTGACCTAATCTTCTTTTGCTGTATTGTTTTTCCTGCTTTGGATATACTAGGGACAACCAACAGGAGGGATTTGATGGAACAGAAAGACTCCAGAACAGAAGCCAACCTGATGGCAGCCTTTGCCGGCGAGAGCCAGGCTGCTGTCAAATATGAGTTCTATGCCGCCCAGGCGCGGCGGGACGGTTACGAACAGATCGCCCGGATTTTCAGCGAAACTGCGGCCAACGAGCGGGCCCATGCCAAGCTCTGGTTCCAGGCCATCCACGGCGGCTCCGTGGGTCCCACCCTGGGGAACCTGGAGGACGCCGCCGGCGGCGAGCATTTTGAGTGGTCGGACATGTACGCCCAGTTCGCCCGGGAGGCGCAGGCCGAGGGCTTTGAGCAGCTGGCAGCCCGGTTCCGGGCCGTGGCCGCCGTGGAGAAGAGCCACGAGGAACGTTACCGCAAGCTGATTTCCAATCTGCAGACCGGAGCGGTCTTTTCCCGGCCCCAGGATCAGCAATGGATCTGCCTCAACTGCGGCCATATCCACACCGGAAAAACCGCGCCGCAGATTTGCCCGGTCTGCGGTCACCGGCAGGCCTATTTCGAAATCCGGGCGGAAAATTACTGAGCAGCATGCAAAAGGCTCCCCTTGCACCCCCAATGGGAGGGGCAAGAGGAGCCTCTGTATCCCACATTTTTTATTCCGGTCAAGGCTCAGGCATCCGCGTTCCGTTCCTCTGCCTCTCCCCTGCGTTTCTTGCTGGGACGCAGCAGCGGCGACACATTGGCCAGCAGCCAAAGGAGCACGCCGCCGGTAAAGGTCAGATCCCGCAGCGTGCCGCCTGCCAGGGCCGCAGCACTGAAATACAGGCCAAACAGGCAGAAGAACACCGTGATGCGGCGGCGGCCTTTGTCAAAGCAGAATCCACCCAGGTGGAACGTGGCGCACATCACGCCGATCTGGGACAGCAGTTCAAAGCAATAGTCCAGAATCTGAGGATCCCGGCTCCAATCGCGGAAATCGCTGATCAGCCGCAGAGCGAAAAACAAGGCCGGCACCATAAACAGCAGCGCAGGGACTCTCCGGCCGCGATAGCGGTCCAGTCCGACCACCACCCAGCACAGGGCCGTGATCACACCGCCGGCCGCCAGCAGCAGGTCCATCCGCTGCTCCAACTCCAGCGCCATACATACGCAGCCCACCGTCACCAGCACAGCCGCCGCCAGAGTCAGCACCAGCACCACCGGACTCCGGTCGGAAATGGTGTTGTATTTCTTCCGAGGCCGCAGGCAGAAGGCATAGAGGGCAAACAGCACCGCTACAGCCAGGCTGAACCAGGTCAAAAAGCCTTTTCCGGCGCCGGCAATCACCCGGCCCCCCGCGTCATAGGCAGTCTGCAGCTGCCGCAGCCGCAGGAAATAGGCCGCAATGGCAGAACCAATTGTCAGAATCACAACGGGCGTCCGGCCCAACTTCTGTTCCATGATACTCCCCCTCAGAAGGGAATGGACAACCGGCAAGGCGGCGCCTTGCTCCCATCCCGCTTTTTCCTCAGTATAGCATATCCATGCCGTCGATGCAAAGGCTTTCTTCCACCTGCCACCAGCGGCTGACCACCCGTTCCGCCGCAAAGCCCAGGCGGCCGTAAAGCGCCAGAGCTTGCTGGTTGGTGCTGGCTACCTTCAGGCGGAGGGGGTCTGCCGGAACCAGCCGCAGCACCGTGGCTGCCAGATCATAGCCCAAGCCCCGGAACCGGGGCAGCACGCCGATGGCCTCCAGGCCTTCTTCTCCGATTTCGGCGACAGCGGCCCAGGTATCCTGCCGCCGGACCAGCCAGGCCAGGTTTTTGCCATAGAGCCGCTGCAGGTCCCGCTGTCCATAGGTGGCCGCACCAGGCACCTGCCGGAAGCATCGGTTGTAAACCTCCAGATAGGCCCCGCCGTTCTCCGGCGTCAGGGGAATCAGCTCCACCGCCTGCCGGGGCTGAGGCAGATCCGCCCGGGGGCAGGTCATGGCAATCAGGTCATAGGCGGGCGCCGCCGGCAGGGGTTCCGTGCCATAGGAGGCGAACACCGTCTCCGCCCCGGCGGCCCGGCAAAACTGGAAGCACTCCCCCAGCAGGGCCTCCGCCGTGGTCCAGACAGACCGCAGAATCACATAAGACTTGCCGCTGATGGGGATTTCCTGCAGAATCAGGGACGCCGTCCCGTTGACGGCGGTAAAAATCGGAATGTTCTTCATATCGGAATGTCAAAGAGCCGGGCTGCATTCTCCCGGGTGGCGCGGGCCACATCCTCCACGGGCAGTCCCCGCAGCTGGGCGATTTTTTCCGCCATTTTGATGACCATGGTGCTGTCGCTCCGGCGCCCCCGGAAGGGCTCCGGCGCCATATAGGGGCAGTCGGTTTCCAGCAGCAGCCGATTCAGGGGCGCCCACTGGGCCACCTCCACGGCCTTTCTGGCGTTTTTGAAGGTGATCACCCCGGTGAAGCCCAGATACCACCCCCGCTTCACCAGCTCCCGGGCATACTCCAGGGAGCCGGAAAAGCAGTGAAATACCCCCGTGACCTCCGGAAACTGGTCCACAATTTCCAGGGCGTCGCCATAGGCGTCCCGCTGGTGGACAATCACCGGCAGCCCCAGTTCCCGGGCCAGTTCCATCTGCAGGCGAAAGGCCTCCTTCTGCTTCTCCCGGGGCACATCTTCATAGTAATAGTCCAGGCCAATCTCCCCGATGGCCCGGACCTTGGGGTGCGCCGCCAGCTGGCGGTACATGGCCACCAGGCCGTCGTCCACCCGGGCGGCGTCATCGGGATGGCTGCCCACGGCGGCCCAGATAAAATCATACTGCTCCGCCAGCCGGATTCCGGCCAGGCTGGAGGTCAGATCACAGCCCACATTGAGTATCCGTCCCACGCCCCGGTCCGCCATGGAGGCCAGAAGGGCGTCCTGGTCCTCCTGGAAGCGGCGGTCATTGTAATGGGCGTGGGAATCGAAAATCCAGGGCTCAGTCATGGGCGTGGCAGCAGGCGCAGTCTCCGCCGCAGAGCGTCTCCGGCTCGTAAGCAATGCCGTTTTTGTCGTAGTAGTCCTTGACGGCGGCCTTCACAGCCTGCTCCGCCAGAACAGAGCAGTGAATCTTGTGGGCCGGCAGCCCCTCCAGGGCCTCCACCACGGCCTTGTTGGACAGTTTCAGGGCCTCCTCAATGGACTTGCCCTTGATCATCTCCGTGGCCATGGAGCTGGTGGCAATGGCGCTGCCGCAGCCGAAAGTGTTGAACTTCACGTCGGTGATGATGCCGTCCTTCACCTTGATATACATCTTCATAATATCGCCGCACTTGGCGTTGCCCACTTCGCCGATGCCGTCGGCGTCCTCCAGCTTGCCCACATTCCGGGGATTCTGGAAATGGTCCATGACTTTTTCGCTGTATAGCATAATAAAAGCTCCTTTTTATTGGATGTTAATTTTTGTAGGGCGCGACGATCCCGGCGCGCCGTTTGGCAGTTGGTTGCGCCATGAAGCTGCCTGCACGGCACGCCCAGCGGTCGTGCTCTGCAGAAGATTTTTTGCTGCGTTAAATTCTATGGGGCTGCTCGCCCTTTTCCAGAGCCTCCCAGACCGGGGAAATGTTGCGCAGATAGTCCACCACCTCGGGAACCACCTGCAGGATGTGGTCCACGTCAGCGTCGGTGTTATCGGCGCAGAGGCTCAGGCGCAGGGAGCCGTGGGCAATCTCGTGGGGCAGACCCAGGGCCAGCAGCACATGGCTGGGATCCAGGGAGCCGGAGGTGCAGGCCGAGCCGGAGGAAGCCGCGATGCCCTTGGCGTCCAGCCACAGAAGCAGGCTCTCTCCCTCGATGCCCTCAAAGCAGAAGTTGACCGTGCCGGGGCAGCGCAGGGTCCGGTGGCCGTTTAGAACGCTGTGGGGAATGCGGCTCAGTCCTTCAATCAGCCGTTCCCGCAGGGCCGTGACCTTCCGGGCGTTCTCGTCCAGATGCTCCGTGGCCTCCCGCAGGGCCGCAGCCATGGCCGCGATGCCGGGGATATTTTCCGTGCCGCCCCGCTTGCCCCGCTCCTGGGCGCCGCCCTCGATGAGATTCTGCAGCCGCACACCCTTGCGGCAGTACAGGGCGCCCACGCCCTTGGGCGCATGGAATTTGTGGCCGGACAGGGAGAGCAGATCCACGCCCAGCTCCTGCACATTCACCGGAATGTGGCCCACGGCCTGAACCGCGTCGGTATGGCACAGAACGCCCCGCTCCCGGCAGAGCTTTGCAATCTCCGCCACAGGCTGAATGGTGCCGATTTCATTGTTGACCAGCATCACCGTCACCAGGCAGGTATCCGGCCGCAGGGCGGCCTCCAGGTCCTCCAGACGCACCACGCCGTCCTCATGGACCGGCAGATAGGTCACTTCAAAGCCCTGCTTTTCCAGCTTTTTCGCCGTGTGCAGCACGGCATGATGCTCAAAGGCCGTGGTGATGATGTGCTTCTTCCCCTGTTTTTCGCCCAGGGCCGCCGCTGTCAGCATGGCCTGGTTGTCCGCCTCGCTGCCGCCGGCATTGAAGTAGATTTCCTCCGGCTTGGCGCCCAGGCACTCCGCCACGGTGGCCCGGGCCTGCTCCAGCAGCTCCTTGGCCTGCTGGCCGGGGGTATGAAGGCTGGATGGATTGCCGTAAAACTCCTGCAGGCAGGGCAGCATGGCGCTGACCGCCGCGTCCGAAACCCGGGTGGTGGCGGCATTGTCCGCATAAACGTACATAAATCAAAGAACTCCTTTCTAT
>CAMBCW010000096.1 GCA_945864925.1 uncultured Clostridia bacterium | reverse complement strand
AAATCCCGGGAGGGGCACTTTTTCTATCATCATCCGCAGAATCGTTTCTGGCGGGTGATCGCAGCCGTACTGGAAGAACAGATGCCGGATACCATTGAGGAAAAATCCGCCCTGCTCCACCGACATCATATCGCGCTCTGGGACGTGATTGCCAGCTGTGAAATTGCCGGTTCCTCGGACAGCAGCATCCGTCGCGTCGTTCCCAATGACCTGGGCCCCATTCTCCGGGGCGCACAGATCCGGGCCGTGTTCTGCAACGGCGGAACCTCCTACCGGTATTACTGCAAATACACCCGCCCGGAAACCGGCCTTGATGCCGTCCAGCTGCCTTCCACCAGTCCCGCCAACGCAGCCTGGACTCTGGAGAAGCTCACCGAGGCCTGGCAGGTCATTCTGCCATGGCTGTAATCTGCGCCAGAATTGCCCGGGCCAGCGCTTCCGAGCCAGCCGGTGCATAGTGCACATGGTCCGCCCGCCATTCCCTGGGGAATGCCGCCGCTACTGCGTACAGGTCCAGCACCGGCACGCCCAATCCCTCCATCACCGACCGGGCTGCGGCATTATAAGCCTCGATATCCCGGTTGCGGCGGCAGCCGTGTCCGGTATAGCGCGCCTCCACGGTCGGCGTGGAGGTCAGGAACAGCTGCCGCGCCACAGGAAACAGCTGTCCCAGCCGGCGGCTGATGCGCAGCAGGAAGTCCCTGTAGACCGGCAGCGGCGTCAGCGGTTCGTCGCCCATGATCCGCAGCACGTCCCACAAGCCGCAATTCCAAACCACCAGTTCCACCTGTTCTGCCGGGCAGGCTTCCGCCCATTGGTGGGCATACCGCAGGACATATTGGGCAAAGCGGCAGTTCTCCTCCGGCGACCAGAACCGTATCTGCGGACCGGCCAGCTGCTGAAGCGCCGTTTCATAGCCCAGGCGGATGGAATCCCCCAGCAGGAAAATATGTTTCATACAATCACCCTTCATAAAAAGTTCACAGAAGCTTCATGGTTTCTTGCTTGCTTTCGACACCTCTTTTGGCATATACTGGTCAGGTAAGGAGGTGAGCCTATGACGAAAAACCGACCGGATATCGATGACCTGATCTTTGGTGACGAGGAGCCCCGGGTCAGCGAGCGCTGACGGGCATGGCCCTGCGAAAGCAGGGTTTTCTTTTTTATTCTATCAGACTCCGGCCTCCGGCACAAGGAAGGCAGGGCGCTCATACATTCCCCGCAGAGCAGATTACACTTGCTCTGCGGGCTTTTTTATCCCATCTGCATGGGAAAATTGCAGTTGATTGCCCTCCCGCCATGATATATAATGATAAAGTATTCTGTCAAAAGGAGCGATCGGATTGCGGACCATTGTAAACAGCTCCCATGACCCTTTCTATAATCAGGCCTTTGAGGAGTTCGTCTTTCAGACCTTTCCGGAGGACGACCTGTTTTTTCTCTGGCAGAACAGTCCGGCCGTCGTGGTGGGCTGCTATCAGAATATCTGCCGGGAGGTTTCCGTCCCGGCTCTGCGCCGGCTGGGCATCCCCATCGTCCGCCGCAGCTCCGGCGGCGGCACGGTCTACCACGACCTGGGCAATGTGAACTACACCTTTCTGGTGAAGCGGGATGGGCCGGTGGACTATGACCGCTGCCTGATGCCCATGGTGGAGGCCCTCAACGCCATCGGCGTGCCGGCCCGGAAAAACCGCAGCTGCGACATTGCCATCGGCGAGCAGAAAATCTCCGGCAGCGCCCAGCGGGTTTCCGGCGGGCGGATCCTGCAGCACGGCACCCTGCTGTTCCAGTCCGATCTGACGGCCCTGGACCAGATCACCACCCACCACAAAAACGACTGCATTCAGTCCAAAGGAATCGCCTCCGCCATCTGCCCGGTCACCAACATCCGGGCACATCTGACCCAGGATATGACCCTGGACGCGTTTCAGGCACGGCTGTTGGCCCAGCTGGTTCCCATGGACGCGCAGCCCCTGACTCTGACAGCCGCCCAGGAGGAGGCGGTCCGCCGCCTGCGGGACGAAAAGTACCGCAGCTGGGCCTGGACCTGGGGAAAAACCCCCGCTTTTCAATATGAAAAGGAGGGTCTGTTCGCCGGCGTCCCCATCCGGGTGACCTATGCGGCCAAAAAAGGGATCCTGTCCGACGTTTCCGTGGACTGTGCTGCCCTGGACAGCAAGGACGCCGCCCGGCTTCTTGAAGGCGCAAGGCTGGACCCGGAAGGTCTGGCAGCCGTCTGCCACACCCTGGCCGGTGAACAGGGAGACATGCTGCTGGAATACCTGTTATAATCTTAATAATCGCCAACAGCCGCGGCTTCCGCGGAGAAAGGATGATAAACAATGGAAAAAGAATTGACGATGCCCAAGCTGCGTCCCGAGATGAAGGACGGTGTTTTGTGTGCCTGGCTCAAGGAAGAGGGCGATATGGTCACTGCCGGTGAGCCTCTGTTTGAAATTGAGACAGACAAAGTAGTCAACCAGATTGAGGCCACGGAGAGCGGCGTGCTGAAAAAGCAGCTGTTCGAGGAAGGCGATACCGTGGATGTGGAGGCCCCCGTGGCCATTTTGGAAACAAAGTGAGGCGGCCATGGAGAAAAAACCCGAATGGCTGAAGGTCCGCTATAACCAGGACGCAGTCAACGAAGTGGCGGCGCTTATGCGGGACCTGAAGCTGAACACCGTCTGCAAGGAAGCCAACTGTCCCAACCTGGGGGAATGCTACCGCAAGCACACCTCCACTTTTATGATTCTCGGCAGCGTCTGCACCCGGAACTGCCGGTTCTGCAATGTGACCACCGGCCATCCCCTGCCGCCGGATCCGGAGGAGCCCATGCATGTGGCCCAGGCAGCCAAAAGGCTGGGCCTGCGCCATGTGGTGCTGACCTGCTCCACCCGGGACGATTTGCCCGACGGCGGCGCGGAGCAGTTCGCCAAAACTGTCCGGGCCATCCGGGAGGTCTGCCCCGGCACCACGGTGGAAACCCTGATTTCCGATATGCAGATGAACACCGATGCGCTGGACGTGGTCATTGCCGCCCATCCCGAGGTGCTGAACCACAATGTGGAGACTGTGAAAGAGCTGCAGGCCGCCGTACGGCCCAAGGCCGGATACGAACGCTCCCTGGCGGTGCTGCGCTACTGCAAGGAAAAGGATCCCACCCTGCTGACCAAAACCGGCTTCATGGTGGGTCTGGGCGAGACCGACGAGCAGATTGACCGGCTCATGGATGACATTCTGGCCACCGGCTGCGACATTCTGACCATCGGCCAGTATCTGCAGCCCTCGCCCAAGCACTATCCCCTGGCCCGGTATGCCACACCGGAGGATTTCGCCCGTTACAAGGAACTGGCCCTGTCCAAGGGCTTCCGCCATGTGGCCTCGGCGCCCCTGGCCCGCAGCTCCTACAAGGCCTGGGAGGTACTGGAGGACACCCATGATCTATATTGAAACCGGCTCCACGGATGTCTACTATAATTTCGGCCTGGAATACTATTTCACCATGGAAAAGCGCCTGCCGGACACGGTGTTCCTGTTCTGGCGCACCACGCCCACGCTGATGGTGGGAAAATACCAGAATGTCCTGGAGGAGATCAACAAGCCCTACGCCGATGCCCACGGCATCCGCATCGTCCGGCGCATGAGCGGTGGCGGCACCATCTACACCGATCCCGGCGGCTGGCAGTTTACCTTTATCCAGCAGCAGGGCTCTGCCCAGATCGAGTTTCACCAGTACATCGCCCCGGTGGTGGACGCTCTGCGGGCTCTGGGGGTGGATGCAGGTTTCAACGGCCGCAACGATCTGACCATCGGCGGCAAGAAATTCTCCGGCAACGCCCAATACCGTCTGGGGGACGCCACGGTACACCACGGCTCTTTGCTGTTTGACACGGACATCGCTCAGATGGTGGCCTCCACCACCGTGGACCACTATAAAATCACCTCCAAAAGCATCAAATCTGTCCGGGACCGGGTGACCAACATTGCCGAGCATCTTCCCTCCCCCATGGATCCAGAGGCCTTCAAGGCCCATATGATCCGGTATATCATGGGTGGCAGTGACGCCGTCTATTCCCTGACGGCGGAGGATGACGCCCGGATCCGCCAACTGGCTCTGGAAAAATTCAACAACTGGGAGCGGATCTACGGCGCCGATCCCAAATTCAACATTGAACGCACCGGCCGTCTGCCCGGCGGCAAGATGCAGTTTAAGATCGACGTGCAAAAGGGCGTGATCCGCAGCGCCGCCGTCTACGGCGATTTCTTCGCCACGGTGGATGCCAGCGCCATCTGCGCCGCCCTGGAAGGCTGCCGCTATGACCGGGCTTCTGTCCTGGAGGCCCTCCGCACCCACGGCATCGACGGCGCAGTCTACCGCATCTCTGCGGAAGAAATGGCTGCCGTGATTGCAGACTGACAGATTCACAGATATTGCCACCGTAAATTTAGCGCGTCATGCAAAACAGGGGAGTTTTCATTTTGAAACTCCCCTGTTTTTGAATCTCATGGCCGGACAAATCCGGACTCCCTGCCGAAAAGAGGATCCTGCCGCAAATGGAGCCAGGCCGCTCAGAAGCAGCTTTCGGTCTTCACCATTGCCGAGGTGCCTGTTGTCTTGCGTATCGGGCCAAAGCATCCGCTTTATAATGAGCCGGAGCTGCAGCTTTCCGACTTCTGGAACTATACCTATGTGGATTACAGCGCCCGCGTGTTTATGAATTATCCAGGGCTCGACGCATTTCTGGAGATCAATCCGGACCGGGTTGTGACGTCGGAGGACCGGCTTATGAAAAGCACCCTGATTTCAGAGGGCACCATGTACGGTATCGGCAGCAAGCTGCCGCCAGCCTACAACCAGCGCTTTCATTTCCGCAATATCCCCCTGGGCGATCTTCATTATATTCTCGTCGGTATTGAGCGGACCGGCAGCAAACGTTCCGCCATTGTGGCCCGGTACCTCGAAATTCTGGCAGACATTCTGGAAAATCTTTGAGCAATCATGCAAAACCCCGCAGGCCACAGACTGCAGGGTATGCAAAAGCAAAATATGATGATCGGGTTTCGTAAGCACTTGAATTTTTATGACGGTGCACCGCCCCGCACTGTCATTGCGAGGAGCGAAGCGACGCGGCAATCCGTATCCCAAACGCTTCAAATATCTGAGCGTTTCCGAAAATCGGTCCGTACAAAGGGGAAGCGGATTGCCACGTCGGCCTGTGGCCTCCTCGCAATGACAAGGAAGGAAAAACACTTGCAGAAATTTGGAAGCTGCTTATTTATGCCGATAGTCATTAAGCAAAATATGCACTGTTTGACGCAGCTTCCGGATTCATTCCTGCGCCTGCCGCGCCTCCGCCTGGGCAATGAGCTTGTCCATGGGCTTCTTCAGAAGGCGGCAGTTGAAATAGGCAGCCAGGGCAAACCAGATGCCCAGCCAGATAAACCCAATCCGCAGGAACAAGTCCGGCATCACCAGGAACAGGGCCAGGGGCAGCAGGTTCAGCACCGCCATGACCAGGGAGTGGGGCAGGTACGCCATCGCGCACAGCACCGCATTCTTTAGCGTGTTTTTCACAGAGTTTTCAAACCGGGCCTGCAGCGGAAACACCCACGCCGCCGTAACGGCCCAAAGCATCAGCAATGCGCCCGCTATCACCAGCAGGACAATGCCGCCAGAAATCTCCCAAGTCAGATAGAACAGTACGCTTCCGCTCACCAGCAGGCCCGCCACCAGAATAATCAGCCACAATCCGGTGGCCTGCTTGAAATTGGAACGGAATGCCCGCCAGAAGCTGGAATACAGATTGCCCTCATCCCGCAGCATTCTTGTCGTCGCATCATACAGCGCCGTCTCCGCCGCACCCGCTGTAAACACCGGAATGCTGCACAGGACCGTCATCAGATTCAGAACCACCATATCCGCAACCCTGCTCAGCCCCTGCATCAGGGGCGAATCCATGTTGAATATACCTCCCATATTCGTGCCTCCATTCGGGTTATTCATTAAATTAGAGTAGCAGATTTCTCCCTTTTCGTCAACCGTTGCCGCTGCCCCACCCCATATTTCAGGAAGGCCATATACAAAATAGCCAAAAAATCGCCGGGGATATCCGACGGTTTATTGTATTTTTTTCATTGACTTTAGCGATATATAGCGTTAAAATAGAAAAACACCAACCAAGAAACCAAAGGGGAGAATAACCATTATGAAAAAGACAATCGCATTGCTTCTTGCACTGGTGATGGTGCTTGGCCTGGCGGCCTGTGCCAGCAGCCAGAAAACCCAGGAGCCTGCCGCCGAGGCGCCGCAGCAGACGGCCGAAGCGCCTCAGGAACCCGCTGAAGCTCCGGAAGAGCCCGCCGCTGAGCCGGAAACGACCGAGGAAGCGCCCGTCGCAGACAGCTATGTGGTCGGTATCTGCCAGCTGGTGCAGCATCCCGCGCTGGATGCCGCCACCCAGGGCTTCAAGGATGCTCTGACGGAAAAGCTGGGTGATCAGGTGACCTTTGACGAGCAGAACGCCGCCGGCGACTCCAACACCTGCTCCACCATTGTCAACAGCTTCGTCTCCAAGAACGTGGATCTGATCCTGGCCAACGCGACTCCCGCCCTGCAGGCTGCCGCCGCCGCTACCCTGGATATTCCCATTCTGGGCACCTCCATCACCGAGTACGGTGTGGCCCTGGGCATCGAAGGCTTTGACGGCACCGTGGGCGGCAACATCTCCGGCACCTCTGACCTGGCGCCTCTGGATGAGCAGGCCAACATGCTGGTGGAGTGGTTCCCCGAGGCCCAGAACGTGGCTCTGATCTATTGCTCCGCCGAAGCCAACTCCCAGTACCAGGTGGACGTGGTCAAGGCTGAACTGGAAGCCAAGGGCCTGACTGCCGAGCTGTATTCCTTCTCTGACTCCAACGACCTGGCCTCCGTGGCCACTGCCGCCTGCGATTTCGCTGACGTCATCTACGTGCCCACCGACAACACCGTGGCCTCCTCCGCCGCCATTCTGGACGGCGTGGCCCGTCCCGCCGGCGTGCCGGTCGTCGCCGGTGAAGAGGGCATCTGCGCCGGCTGCGGCGTGGCAACCCTGTCCATCAGCTACTACGACCTGGGCTATCAGACTGGTATCATGGCCGCTCAGATTCTGACCGGCGAAGCCGATATCTCCACCATGCCCGTGGCCTACGCCCCCCAGTTCACCAAGAAGTACAACGCTGCAATCTGCGAGGATCTGGGCCTGACGGTGCCGGACGGTTATGTAGCCATCGAAGAGGGCTAATTCAGCGAAAAAACTAAAATTTACGGAAACCCGGACAGGGAACCCCTGCCCGGATTTCCGGCGTTTATTGGAGGATTTGGAATGAGTCTGACGACCTTTCTCAACGCCATGCCCGGCGCCATTGCCCAGGGTTTGATCTGGGGCATTATGGCAATCGGCGTGTACATCACCTACAAGGTTCTGGATATCGCCGACCTGACCGTGGACGGCTCCATGTGTACCGGCGGCGCCGTGTGTGCCATGATGATGATCTCCGGCCACGGTGTGGCTGTGTCCCTGATTGTGGCAGTGCTGGCCGGCATGCTGGCTGGATTGGTCACGGGCATTTTTCACACCTTCATGGGTATTCCGGCCATTCTCGCCGGTATTCTGACCCAGCTGTCCCTGTATTCCATCAACCTGAAAATTATGGGAAAGGCCAATGTGGCCCTGTCCGCCCGGAACTACGACGTGCTGGTGTCCCTGAATTACATCCGCAATGTTCCCTTCTATAAGAATACCATTCTGGTTGTGGGCATTTTTGTGGTGGTTCTGATCGCCGTGCTCTACTGGTATTTCGGTACGGAGATGGGCTCCGGCGTCCGGGCCACGGGCAACAACCTGAATATGGCCCGCGCCCAGGGCATCAACACCAACTTTTACAAGGTCTTTGGCCTGGTGATTTCCAACGGCATTGTGGCGCTGTCCGGCGCTCTGCTGGCCCAGTATCAGGGCTTTGCCGACGTGAACATGGCCCGCGGTGCCATCGTGATCGGCCTCGCCGCCGTCATCATCGGTCAGGCGGTCTTTGGGCGGCTGCTCCGGGGAAATTTTGCCCTGAAGCTGCTGCGGGTGGCCTTGGGCGGCATTATCTATTACATCGTCTATCAGACCGTCATTCTGGCCGGCCTGGACCCGGATCTTCTGAAGATGCTCTCTGCCGTGGTGGTGGCCATCTTCCTGGCGCTGCCCTACTGGAAGGCCAAGTATTTCACCAAACCCAGCGTCAAGGGAGGAAACGGCCATGCTTAAGCTGGAACACATTTATAAGACCTTCAATCCCGGCACAGTCAATGAAAAGACGGCTCTGAACGACCTGTGCCTGACTCTCAACGACGGCGATTTTGTCACTGTCATCGGCGGCAACGGCGCTGGCAAAAGCACCATGCTCCTGTCTCTTATACACATCTCCGAGCCCACGAGACGTAGAGGAATC
>CAMBCW010000095.1 GCA_945864925.1 uncultured Clostridia bacterium | reverse complement strand
TTTCAATTATATTCCCCTCTATGGCTTGGTTATTGCATTTCAGAAATTCAATCCTGCCATGGGATTCTCCTCTCCCTGGGTGGGACTGGATAATTTCAAATTCCTCTTCAGCCAACCTAATTTTGTGCGGACGATTTGGAACACGCTGTATATTGCTGTCTTCAAACTGGCCGGCGGGATTGTGGTGTCTGTCACCTTTGCTCTAATGCTGAATGAATTAAAGCAGATGGGACTGAAAAGAGGCATCCAGACCATCGTTTATCTCCCAAACTTTTTGTCCTGGGTTGTTCTGGCCGGCATGATGATCGATATTCTGTCGACGGATGGCTTGCTGAATCAGTTCTTAGGGTTGCTTGGGATCGGGCCGGTCTCCTTTCTTGGAAACCCGAGTGTGTTTCCCTGGACGATGATCATCAGCGATATTTGGAAGACGTTTGGGTATGGTGCCATTATCTATCTTGCTGCGCTTTCCAATATCGATCCTGGTTTGTATGAAGCAGCTGCGATTGATGGCGCTAACCGATGGAAACAGATTATTCATATTACGCTGCCGTCTCTGCTGCCGACTATTATCCTAATGTCGGTACTGTCTATTGGAAACCTGCTGAATGCGGGTTTCGACCAAATTTACAATCTCTATTCTCCGGCCGTGTATCAGACCGGAGATATCATCGATACGTTCATGTATCGCCTGGGCATGGAGAATGCGCAGTACTCCTTCGGTACAGCCATCGGGCTGTTTAAATCTGTGATCTCCTGTATCCTAGTCGGCTTTTCCTATATTGCTGCGGACAAGTTCGCAAACTATCGTATTTTCTAAGGAGGCCCAAAATGGTTGAGAATAAAACGCTTGGGGCCAGGGCCTTTTCGTGCATCAACGTGATCCTTTTGATTTTGATCGCTTTGCTGTGCCTCATCCCGGTTTTGAATGTGTTGGCAATCTCCTTCAGTAGCAGTTCCGCTGTATCTGCCGGCAAAGTGCTGTTTTGGCCGGTGGACACTACGTTGAACTCGTACATTTTTGCCCTGAAGGATTCTCAGTTTCTTCGTTCCTTGGGAATATCCCTTTTACGAGCCGTACTTGGCGTTAGTGTCAATATGATCATGGTGGTCATTACGGCGTATCCCCTTGCAAAGGAGCCGAGCAGGCTCCACGGAAGAAATATCTATATGGCGTATTTTGTCCTGACCATGCTGATCGGGGGTGGATTGATCCCAACCTATCTCGTTGTATCAAAAGTGGGTTTGGTCGATTCGATCTGGGCTTTGATCCTCCCGGGGGCGCTGCCTGTCTACTACATGGTCATAATGATGAACTTCATACGCGGACTGCCAGGGGAGTTGGAAGAAGCGGCAATCATCGATGGTGCAAGTCCGCTTCAGATTTTGACCCGTGTAATTCTGCCTTGCCTGAAACCTGCGCTTGCAACAATTGCGCTTTTTTGCTTGGTCAATCACTGGAATGACTGGTTCTCTGGATTGATTTACATGAATTCTAGCAAGAATTATCCTTTGATGACATATTTGCAGACGCAAATGGTCAAATTCGACGAGGTCTTGATGCATTCCGGCAGTGAGTATATTGAGCTGATTGTCAAAATGAATGCTAGAACCGGAAGAGCTGCGCAGCTGTTTCTGGCCTCGGTTCCGCTGCTGGCAATTTACCCATTCCTGCAGAAGTACTTTACAAAGGGCCTGATTCTGGGAAGCGTAAAAGGATAAAGGAGATCAAAAATGGCAGTATTTGAGTATTATGTTCCGCCAAAGGAGATCACCGCGGCGCAGGATCTGGTCGCCTTTGCAGATCAGGCGAAAGAAGCGGAGGCTGCCCAAGCCACCGGAATCGTGGTCAGCACGGCGTGGACTGTCACCATTAACGGGATCGGGATCCCTGTTCTGGCGACACCTGTCACGTTCCGCGGGCCGCATCATTTTTGCCAGGTGCGCTATACGGTGGAACCCTGCCCCCTGGCCTTTTTTGTCCGGAATCGTGATCACAGAAGCCTCCGCGTTCGGGCGAAAGACTGCTTTATTCCCTCGGTCCCCAAAGACGGCGGAATCGAATTCACCTATGCGGGGGAAGGTCAGCTGACCTTGGAAGCCGATGGGATACCGGATGCGCCGCTGAGCATTTTCGTCTCCGCGCGGGAAACGGAACCGCCGGAACGGGGCGATCCTGACATCATTTGGTTTGGACCAGGACTCCATCTAGTTCAGCGGCTGGAACTGCGGGACGGACAAACAGTTTATCTGGAGAACGGCGCACTGCTTCGGGCCATACCGCCGGAACCGTCTGAAACACCGGTCATCGAAGACGATTGGGCCCATGTTCCCGAGTATACGGATTTCATCACAGCCTTTGGAAAGAAGAAGATCACGATTCGCGGTATGGGAATCATTGAGACGACCCAGCTGCCATGGCATGCAAGAAGAACAATCTATCTGGAAGACTGCGAAGACATCAGAATCGAAGGTATTCTTGCCGTGGGACCGGCCCATTGGACGGTGGTTCCCTATCACTGCGAGCGTGTCAGGATCCATGACGTAAAGGTGTTCGGATATCGGACAAACAGCGACGGAATTGATTTGGTCAACTGCAAAGACGTTTCGGTCTCAGGCTGTTACTTGCGGACAGGGGATGATGCGGTTTGTCTCAAAGGGATGCTTTCTCCCGATGTGCCCGGTGGGGAAAACGTCAGGGTTTGCGACTGTACGATTTGGACGGAAAAGGCGCGGTCTTTGGGAATCATCGGTGAAACCAGGGGGGATTTCCAGAACATTGTATTTGAAAACTGCCTGGTTTTACACGGATATGCCAATTGGACAAGGGAACTGGGCGCTTTGTGCATAGTGCTCAGTGACGGCGGAACGGTTCGGGATGTCGTCTTTCGGAATATCGAAATCATACAGGAGGCATCTTGGGTGATTGACTGCATGATCCGGCCGGATTTCTGGAGCACGGATCAAAAGCCCGGCCATATTCAAGACATCCTGTTTGAAAACATCCGTGTTCCGCAGGACGCGCGGATCAATCTGGAAGGCTTCGATCCGGGCCATTTGGTGGAAAAGATCGGGCTGAATTGCGTGACGAATGAACATGGAGAAGAGCTGCTTACGATCCAGAAAAATAATTTCGCCCGTATGATCACGTTCAGATAGTGCATTTTGATCCTCATATGAATGGAAAGCAGGAAGGAGCACATTTATGAGAAAAACACGAATCGTGGCTTTGGTTTTGCTTGCTACAATGATGCTGTACACCGTTCCAATGGCGGGAGCCGTATATCAGGATCAGGCAAGCGTCTCCTATCAGGAGGCGGTCGAGTATCTCACGTCCCTGGGGATATTGGAAGGCTATGAGGACAATACTATCCGGCCAGCCAGTAAGATTTCGCGGGAAGAAATGGCAAAAATGATCGCCGTTCTGCACAACAACAGCGTCGGCGGCCTGGAGGCCTATGTCAGAAACCAACTGTTTTCCGATGTTTCCGATACGCGGTGGTCTGCGCAGTACATTGGATATTGCTTACAAAAGGGAATCGTGGCAGGCCGCAGTGCGGAAATCTTTGATCCACTGGGATGGGTGACCGGCGTGGAGACTGCAAAAATGCTTTTGATCACCCTGGACCGCGACGCAAAGGAATGCGGATATCTGGGTGCCGGATGGGAAGAGCATGTGATTCGCGATGCAAACGCCATGGGCCTTTTGAATAACATGGCAGCAGGGTTTGACATTCGCTCCGCGGTGACCCGCGAGGAAGCTGCGAACATGATGATGAACGCGCTGGCGTACAGCAAGACATCTGCGCCCATGGCCACGTCTACTGCCCCACCCCATGAGGAACCCCAGACACCGCCTGTGGTCGAAGTGGGCGAAATGCCGTCGGATCTTCCTGAGAAGTACAGATCTGAAGATTTTACCGTTGTAGTCAACAGTGTTGCGGTCCCGGTCTACAGAGCTGCCGTCAACGCGTGGAATGAGCCAGTCTCCTATGCCTCCTTCGACTTCCAGGGGCGCATTCAGATCACGGTGGACGTGGACTTCTCCTTCTCCACCGCTCGGATCCTGCCGCGGAGCGCAGGTGTCGAGTGCCAGATCCAGGGCAGCCAGGTGGTGTTTTCCATCGACCAGCCGCAGAACCTGACCATTCTCTTTGACGAGGATTTCCAGGGAAAGACGCTCCACTTGTTTGCACAGGATCTGGAGACAGATGCCCCGGACCCCAACGATCCCAATGTGCTGTACTTCGGCCCTGGATACTATGATTATTCTGGACAGGATCCCATCCTTGTTCCGTCCAATACGACGTTGTATCTGGCAAAGGGTGCCGTGGTCATGGGCCGCATCCTGATTTCCGATGCCGAGCATGTGATGGTATGCGGACGAGGGATCTTGCTCAATGACTATGTGGCCAATGACGGAACATACGACGAGGTCCCGCTGGTCATAAAGAGAAGCAGCGATGTGGAAATCCGGGACATCACCATCAGCCGTGATCAGGTCATCTGGGCGGCCTTTATGGCCAACAGCCAGAATGTTGTGGTGGATGGTGTGAAGATCGTCAACCCGCGGTACGCCAGCTCTGACGGCTTTGACATTGCGAACTGCCAGAATGTGCTGTATCAGAATATGTTTATCCGCTCCTGCGACGATGCGATCTCCATCAAAGGCACCGGTGTGGATGGATACGATACGGCTGAATCTCCCAATGCTGGCGCGGCAAACGAGCATATCCTGATTCGGGATTGCCAGATATGGAGCGATACGAACAATGCCCTGGAGATCGGTGCCGAGACCGTCGCCTGCTATTTCCGGGATATCCGCTTTGACAACATCGATATTCTCTATAATTACGACAATTATGAGCACCCGGACCTGATTACTTATCAGTCTGCCATCAATATGTGCGTGTTGAATGCCACGGATATTTCCGAAGTGTATTTTGAGAATATCCGTGTGGAACAGGCGAAAACGCTGATTTCCATCAGCTGCCAGGACACCTATTATTTCGGCGGTATCATTGGCAATCAGGACTGGGAGGGAACAGTCCACAATATTCACTACCGCAATATTACCTCCTATTCCGACGGCAGCAATGTGATCCGACTATATGGATATGATGGGGACCATCTGATCGAAAGCGTGGAATTCGAGAACATTGTCGTCAATGGGGCGCGAATCTCAAGCTTTGACGACCCGCGGTTCCAGGTGAACCGCTTCGTGAAAAACCTCCGCATTGTGCAAGATGGATCCATGGTGGATGAGGCCGACGGACCGTTTGGCATCGCCGGATGTTCGGCGGCCCTGGATTTTGGCAGCGAACAGGCAAAGAACGGCTGGCGGTATCTAGCATGGAACCCGGAGACGGGCATGCAGGAAATGACGTGGAACGATGCAGCCAAGCGGTGGGCCGGACCGAAATACTGGGACCAGATCCAGAAAGAGAGCAACGCTGTGATTCTGCTGCCCAACAGCAAACAGCTGCTCTTGGAATGGAAATCCGCCTATGAAGGCGGTATCACCATTACGGGCAATGTGGCCAAACTCCAGCCTGGCGGGGACGGTGTCTCCGTGAGCATCTGGAAGAACGACGAAATGATATGGCCGGAAACGGGTGTCTGGCAGGGAATCGCGGCGGATGACTTCGTGGGATATGCCCATGCTGTCACGGTTTCCGTGGCGGTGGGAGACGTTATTACTTTCCGTGTGGATCAAAATGCCAACGAAGCCTGCGACCAGGTGATCTGGAGCCCTAGCATCGATCTCGCAGAGGCGGCGGGACCGTATGAGAGCTATGAGACATCGGCCGCCGGGGACTTTGGTACCATACAGGGCGTCACAGGCTGGTCCTATCAGGTCCTGAACGACATAGGCGTGTGGACGGATATGAACTGGAACGAGACGTTGCAGTACTGGACCGGCCTGCGGCAGTGGGATCAGCTTCGCAGGCAGGGCGACTATGTGGTGCTACTTCCCGACAGCCAGCAGATGAGAATGGGCTGGACTGCCCCCAGCGACTGTCGTGTCGACTTGAGTGGCCACGTGGCGAAATACCAGGCCGACAGCGGCGACGGTGTCGCGGTCAGCATCTGGAAAAACGAGTGCCAGATCTGGCCAGCAGACGGGACCTGGCAGCAGATCGCCTACAATGACACCGCTGGATATGTCTATGATCTCAGCGTAGATGTGTTGGCCGGGGATGTGATCACGTTCCGCGTGGACCAGAATGCCAACGCCGCGGCGGATCAGGTCATGTGGAAAGCAAACCTCCGGCTAATCGGCACGGATATCCAGACCCCATCCGTGACGGTGGTGTCTCCTGTATCGGGATTCAGCGGCCAGCAAGGGAAAAACGGATGGACCTATCAGGCGCTGTCAGACGGAACCTGGGTCGATCTAGTTTATGCGGACGATATGTGGAAAGGGCCTCTGCCCTGGGATCAACTGCATAAGGTTGGTTCCTACATCATCATGCTGCCTAACAGCCAGCAGCTACAGATGACGTGGACGGCGGATCAGGCTGGAACGGCCCGAATCACAGGCCATGTGGCAAAGTATCAAACGGACGGCGGAGACGGTGTGCAGGTGAGCATCTGGAAGAATAACACCAAAATCTGGCCCGCCGACGAAGGATGGCAGCAGATCGACTTTAACGATTCTACCGGCTATACCCACGACATTCTGATCACTGTCGCGGCCGGGGATACGATCTCTTTCCGTGTCGATCACAATGCCAATGAGGCCTGCGACCAGGTGATGTGGAACCCGCAGCTGCGGATCACCGCAGCCCCGTGAGGACAAGCTTTATGAAACAGAACGAAACAAAACTGGAGGCCATTCGCATCCGGGACCCGTTTATCCTTCCGGTGGAAGAAGAACGGCGCTATTACCTTTATGGAACAACGGATTGCGATCCCTGGTTCGGAAGGGGAGAGGGCTTTCAAGTATGGTGGAGTGCGGATCTGGTGAACTGGGAGGGGGGCAAATACGCCTTTTGTCCCCCACCTGGTTTCTGGGCCACGGAGAATTTCTGGGCGCCGGAGGTCCACCGGTACCACGGGCAGTTCTACATGCTGGCAAGCTTTCATGCCAAAGGCCGCTGCCGCGGGGTCCAGATTCTGCGTTCCGGAAGGCCGGAAGGCCCCTTTACACCAGTCTCCAACGGCCCGGTCACGCCCCCTGCATGGGAGTGCCTGGATGGGACGCTGTTCATTGAGGACGATGTGCCGTATCTTGTGTTCTGCCACGAGTGGACGCAGATCCACAACGGCACCGTTTGCTGCGCCCGCCTGTCCGGCGACTTGAAGGAACTGGCTTCCGAGCCGGTGGTGCTGTTCCATGCAAAGAACGCGCCGTGGAGCATCCCCTATACCGGGGAAGTGATCCGGATGCCTGGGGAAAACTATGTCACCGATGGTCCGTTCCTATTCCGGACAGACGGCGGAGAACTGCGGATGCTGTGGTCCAGCTATTGCAGCGCCGGGTATGCCATTGGCGTGGCCTATAGTGAAAGCGGACGGCTCCAGGGACCGTGGCACCAGTACGGGAAGCCGTTTTTTGAAAAAGATGGCGGACACGGGATGCTGTTTACCACCTTCAGCGGCGAGAAAAAGCTGGTCATGCATACGCCTAATACCTCCCCACTGGAGCGGGCGGTGCTGCTGGATGTGGCCTTCCACGCGGAAACAGGCCTGATCCGAATGGAATAAGAAACAGACCAAGAAAGCACATGACCACTGCGGCATATCACCGCAGTGGTCATGTGTTTCCGGCTGTTTTCCGGTAGGTCCTGGCGGAAAGGCCGGTGTATTGTTTGAAGATCCGGGAGAAATGACTGTAGTCGGAAAAACCAACGGCGTAGGCGATTTCCGTCACCGGAAGTGCGGTCTCTTTCAGAAACCGCTGCGCGTGATGGATTCGCTGGCCGCGGATGTACTCTGCCAAGCCGCAGCCGAGATAATCCATGCAGAGCTCATATAACCGTGTGTGCCCGATGCAGAAGGCGGCACAGATATCCTCAGCGCAGATGCGCTGGTTCAGATGATCTTCGATGTACCGGTCCAGCTGACGGATAAACTCCGATTTTCCCGGCGCGACCCATCGGTTGCTCATGACATAGCTGGTAATGGCCTGCAGAATCGTCCCGGCGGCGCGCAGTTCTGCGGCGGATTTCACGGGGATACGCCCAGCCGCCTCGGAGAAAGCGGGATAGGCCTGCTTGATTTTTGCGGTGGTGGAGGCGGCGTGTTCCGCTGCAATGACCTGGCCAAACATGACATAGGCCAGGACACCGTTTTTGTCATAGATGGGGACCACAGCCTCCATCAATCCGGCGTGACACTGATAGAGCACCAGCTCCTTGCGCTTGGCACACTGGAGGCAGCCGTTCCGGTCGCTTCGCTGGCACCCGGCCTCGCCCTCCGGCTCCTTCCGGAGCATGGCGCAGAAGCCCTCCTTTTCTGTGGGATAGGCCA
>CAMBCW010000094.1 GCA_945864925.1 uncultured Clostridia bacterium | reverse complement strand
TACACACTGCATATCGTCGGCAGCGTCAGATGTGTATAAGAGACAGCTTTCTCCCGCTCCCGTTTGGTTTGTAAGTTCATCAGCTTATCCTCCCATGGTCCACGGAATAAACCGTGTCGGCAATGCGCATGGTTGAAGCCCGGTGGGATACCAGCACCACCGTTCTGTCCTGCCCTTCCTCCCGGAGCGCCCGGAGAATGACTGCCTCGTTCAAACTGTCCAGATTGCTGGTGGGCTCGTCCAGCAGCAGAAACGGCGCATTATGGAGAAAGGCCCTTGCCAGTCCCAGCCGCTGACGCTCGCCACCGGAGAGCGTGTCCCCCAATTCCCCCACAGGCGTGTCATAGCCTTTGGGTAAGGCCATAATAAAGCCATGGACGGAAGCCTTTTTACAGGCAGCCATAATTTCATCATCGGTGGCGTCCAGTTTCGCAATGCGCAGATTATTCCGGATGCTGTCATGGAACAGGTGTGTTTCCTGGGTGAGAAAACTCTCCATATTCCGGAGGTTGGCGGTGTTGATCTGGCCGACTGCCCGACCGGAGATACGGACGCTTCCCTGCTGTGCCTCCCAGAAGCGCATGAACAGCTTCAGCAGCGTGGACTTTCCGCTGCCGCTGCGGCCCACAATGCCCACAATCTGATGCTCCGGGACCTCCACGGACACATCGTCCAGGATTCTTTCTTCCCCATAGGCAAAGCCCACATGTTCCGCAGCCGCACCGGAAAAGGCAATCTCACTGCGGCCTTCCACCGTCTCTGCTGCAGGTTTCTCCTCCAGGATGTCCAGCACCCGATTTCCGGCGGCGAACGTGTTCTGCAGGGTACTTACCAAGTTGGCCAGGGCCACCACCGGTCCGAAGGAGCTCATCAGTGCCACAGTCGGAATCAGCACGCCGTCGAAGCCAACTGCGCCGCTCCGGCAGAGAGCAGCGGATAAGAAGAGCATAGCCAGATCGAAAACCAGAATCACCGTGTTGGTGCATGCCACATTCCGTCCGGCGGTGCGTTTCATGCGCGCCTCCTCTTTGGCAAGCGCATCGCTCCGTGCATTCATCTCTGCCATCCGCTTCTCTCCCTGGCCGTATTGCTGAATTTCCGGCAGGCCCCGGAGACTATCCAGCACAAAGCTGCTCAGCTCCCCGGATTTGGTGCGGAAATGCATGCCGTCCGCCCCGCTGATATGGGATGTGACCAGCGGCACCAAAATCCCCACCGTCAGATAGGCCCCCAGCGCCAACAGACCCAGACCCCAATGGTATTGTCCAATCAAAACACAAAACAGTGCGGAAAATAAGAACGCAATGGCCGCCGGGGAGATGGTGTGGGCATAGAACACTTCCAGCAGCTCAATGTCCGAAGTGATTACCGAGATCAGATTTCCCTTATCCTTACCCTCCAGCTTGGCCGGACACAAACGGCGCAGGGCCCGGAACACCTTGTCCCGGATCAGCGTCAGCCGCTTGAACGCTATAAAATGGTTGCAGGCCTGCTCACCGTAGCGCAGTCCTGCCCGGAGGACCGCCATAACCGCCGCGCTGACAAACAGGGCGGTCAGACCCACCTGCACTTCAAACCCCAGCGCAGTCAAGATCGCAAAGCTGCCGCAAAGTGGTATCCAAGCAGCACACAGGTGGCCCGCGAGACCCATGATGATGGCAAGAATCATATATCCAGTCAAAGGCTTCACCAATCCAATCAGCTTTCTCATCACTGTAAAGCCGCTTCTCCGTTTCACCGCTGTCCCTCCTTTCTGTAGT
Organism: uncultured Clostridia bacterium; assembly: GCA_945864925.1. Taxonomy (GTDB): domain Bacteria; phylum Bacillota; class Clostridia; order Oscillospirales; family Oscillospiraceae; genus Avoscillospira. The sequence continues at coordinate 6,726 of CAMBCW010000094.1, read as the reverse complement.
TTTCCAACGCCTGCTGCGCATACCAAAGCGCGGCATACTGTCCCTCCATGGACAGCAGTTCCTCATGGGTGCCGCTTTCCGCGATTTCTCCATGATCCATGACGTAGATCTGGTCCGCATCCGCCACATTGGCCAGACGGTGAGAAATCAAAATCACAGTTCTGGTCATTGCCAGACGGCGAATCTCCGCCATAATATCATTTTCGCTCTCCACATCAATATTGGAGGTGGCTTCGTCGAAGAGGTACACCGGACTGTTGTGAAGCAAAGCCCGGGCCAGGGCCAGCCTCTGGCACTGACCACCGGACAAGTTGGAGGCCTTTTCTGCCAGGCGTGTATCCAGCCCTTGTTCCCCCCGCAGGAAGTCCGCCAGCTTGACCTGCTCCAGCGCCATCCACATAGCATCCTCTCCGGCATCGGGCCGGCCCATCCGCAGATTTTCCCGGACCGTGCCCTTGAACAGATAACTCTGGTGGCTTACATAGGTGAAATTTTTCATCAGGCTTTCCTCTGAAATCTCCTCCAGCGGCACGTCTCCTACAGTGACAGAACCGGCACACTTCCGGTTTCGGCCCATGAGGATGGATGCCACCGTAGACTTGCCGCAGCCAGACTCCCCCACAATGGCGGTAAAGCTGCCTTTGGGGAAAGACAGATGGAGACCTTTTAGAATCTCTCTGCCTGCTTCATAGGAAAAGTGCAGATCCTCGCAGCGGATAGAGCAGTCATCGGGCACTGCGGCTGTCTTTTGCTCCGGTTCCGGCAGATCCAGCAGGCGGAAAATTTTGTCTGAAGCTGCCATACCGTTCATGGCAATATGGAAGAAGCTGCCCAGCTGACGCATGGGAATGAAAAAGTCCGCCGCCAGCAGCAGAACGGCCAGACACCCCCCCAGGCCCACATGGCCGGACCGGAACTGGGTGACTGCCACGATGATGCCAGCCGCCGCACCGCCGTACGCCACCAGGTCCATGATGGCGATGGAGTTCAGCTGCATACTCAGAACCTTCATGGTGATGCGTCGAAATCGTTCGGACTGTTCGTTCATCTCCTGGTTCTTGCATGCATCCGCCTGATAGATTTTCAGGGTCGTCAAGCCCTGAAGATTTTCCAGAAACGTGTCCCCCAGGGCAGTATACTGATCCCAGTATTTGCTCAGCAGCTTTTTTGCCCAGGTCTGGACCACAGCAATGACCATGGGAATCAGGGGTACACCGATCAGCAGCACAATGGCCGACGGTACATTCACAAAGCAAAGCACGAAAAACAGCGTCAGCGGCGCCAGCATGGCATAGAAAAACTGCGGAAGGTAGGCGCCGAAGTAGGTCTCCAGCTGATCAACGCCTTCTACCGCCACCTGAACCACTTCGCTGGTCTGTACCTGTTCCTTATAGGAACTGCCCAGACGCAGCAGCTTCCCGTAGATTTTCTCCCGCAGCGTTTTTTTCACCGCCCGGCTTGACAGATATCCCATCCGGGCCGCGCCAACACTGCAGCCAAAACGCACCGCCACCGTAAACATGACAATTGCCGCGGTCATTGTCAGATCCTCGGCCCGCACATTTCCCAGGTACAGTCTTTCCAGCAGCCGGCATATGGCGCCGATCATGGTAAGATTGGCTGCCAGCGCGCACCATTGCAGCGCCACATTCCCGGCTACATATTTCTTGCTTTCGCTGACCGTTCCGATCAGCCGTTTATGGATCATCATGCTGTTTTCTCCGTTTCAGATCGTTTCGGCAAAGCTGCTGCAGGAAGCATCCTGCCCGCCATTGCACTTCCCGTTTTTTCATGTTCCTCTTTCTGCCGCACCCGGCATGCTGCGTTCTGATCAGCCCAAAAACGACAGGCCCTCCTGGCAGATTATTTTTTGCTCGCAGGTTAGTATCAGCTAACCTGTAGACATAAGACCCGCCTTATCTGCTCCGGTCTTATGGAATCAACCAACCGGCATCCTGCCGACCGGTAGACCTTTCAGCTCCTCTGTGACCATAATCTGCGTAAGTCCCCCGCAGGATGTCGGTTCTTCTTATTTTCTAAAAAGAGAAAAGCCTTTCTTCTCATAGAGCTCACTTCTGACCGCCGTTACCTGATATCCGGTGGCCTCAATCACGGCTTTCAGCTGGGTCTCCTCCAGCGGCTCCTCGGAGAGTATTTCCGTTTTCCCTTTTGTATGAGAGGACGTCACCTTCCTGACCGCAAACCCCTTGCGGACAGCGTCGTTTACATGGGCCTCGCACATACTGCAGGCCATACCGTCAATTTCCAACGTCGTTTTTATCATTTCCAAAACCTCTCGATTCTCCATCTCCGCGGCCAGACCGGTCAACCGCTCCGGATCGCATCCGGTGTCCGGTTGCCAATGGCGGCATGACAGTTGCCGTCAAAGGTTAGCTTTTGCTAACCTTTGACGAAATGTAAAAGCCGCTTTTGAATTAGCGGCTGCTAACCTCGGCTATCATAGCACAGATCACGCTGTTTGTCAATCGCCGGATCATGCTCCTTACAGCAAGAACAGGCGTGGCCAGGAAAGCAAGACGGGAAGCTGCACCCGGTGCATACTTCCCGTCTCATAACTATCCGATCAAGCAAGCGATGCGCCCAGCGCTTGACACTGCCGCACAGCGTCACTATCCGGCGCCTCATTGCAGATCACACTGTCGCAGACAAGCAATGCGCCGTCCTTTTCACAGGTTTCTTCCCAACTGCGCATCCATTCGCCGTCCCCCCATCCATAGGAGCCGAACAAGGCGATTTGCTTGCCTCCCAACTTGCACTCACAGTCAGAGAACATGGGCTCGAACTCCGACTCTTCCAGGACCTCGGAACCCATGGCCGGGCAGCCGAACGCAATCGCATCAAAATCGGCAACCCGGTCTGCGCCAAACTCCGCAGCAGTCAGCAGGGATACGTCCGCTCCCTTGCTCCTGGCGCCGTCCGCCACGGCCGCAGCCATCGCCTCCGTATTGCCCGTTCCGCTCCAATAAACAACCGCAATTTTACGCATGAATCATACCAGCCTTTCTGTTTTGGGCTAACCGGACACGGTAAGCCGCTCAATGGGCATTCCCTGCTTCCACTGGGAACAATAGATTTTTGTGCATCTTTTATACTGGTCAAAGGTTCTCTTTGCTGCCGCCGCATCCCCATAGACCTTCCAGCAGCCCACACATTTGTGTCCGCAGGCTTTCTTTTCGATAAAGCCGCTGACATCCTCCGGTGGATAGCCAAGGAACAGGCCGACCTCATGGGGAAACTCTCCTCCTGCCTGAAACCTGTCAATCAGGCGGCAGAGGCAGGACTCCATCTGAGCATCCGGATAGCCCCGCCCTTTGAGCAGAGAAATTGTCATCTGATCTGTCAGGTCCCGTTTCAGGTTCTTCGGCCGAAACACATAAATTAAAGCCTGTGTTTCCGAGCATCGCAGGGGCAGAACGCGGAGTCCCCTCGGAACAAGCCGGCGGTTCCATCCGCGGATGTCCTCCAGCAGTTCCCGGCGGGAGGTCAATGGGCAAGGAAACATACTGCCTGTTTTCAGCCCCGCCAGGGTCGGAGCACAATGCCGTATCAGCATTTCCTCTGTCATAGACGTCCCTCCTGCATGATGTGCTTTTCCAGAATTCCTCTCAGCGCTGCCATGGAGCTTGTATGGCTCCTGGCAATACGGACGCGCCCGCCTTTGGCCTCCCGCAGGGCGCAGCGAACCATTGTATGCGAAATGGTGCTGGTGAACAGCACCAGCAAATCCGGACAGCCCATGTTTTTCAGCCCGGCATTCATATTTGTGTACACCCTGACACTGCAGTTGTAGGACCGGCAAAGTTCTTTATACTGCCGGATCATGCACTCGTTTCCGCCCACAATGACAACGCTCATAGTATATCCTCTTTTTCTGTTTATAGTAGTTAGCATATGCTAACCGTTGTCTCTAAAAAATGCGCACGCCGACTCCGGGGCCGCCTCCCCTGTGGCAGGGGAGGCAGGCGCCGTCCAAGTGTGTGCGCATTTTTTACTTCTGAGCGTGGCAGGAACCATGCATGGCGCAATGGGCGCAGCCGCAGCCGCAGGAGGACTTCCCCTGCTTTTTCTGCCGGATCAGGGATCGTATGATCAGGACAACAGCCACAGTCAAAATCAGGCAGATCAAAATGGTTCCGATATTCGCACAAATCCATTGCAGCATGGGATCTCACTCCTTAGAAAATGCATATGGGATCAAATTTTCCCGGCAGTTCCGGAGACGCGCTTCGTCGCCTCCTGATAGGGCTTGAACAGCATGCAGATCATCAGTGCCAAAACTGCCAGCGCGACAATCAGGCCGACGATGTTCAACTGGCCGGTAATGGCATTTCCGAACTGGTTGATCATCAGGGCAATCACATAAGCAAAGCCGCATTGATAGCCGATGGCAAACCAGGTCCACTTTCCATTGTTCATCTCCCGCTTGATGGCGCCGATGGCCGCGAAGCAGGGGGCGCACAGCAGGTTGAACACCAGGAAGGAATAGCCGGTGATTCCGCTGAAGGCAGCGGCCAGATTCTGATATACGATACCGACGCCGCCGCCATAGAGGATGCCCAAGGTACCCACAATGTTCTCCTTGGCAATGAGGCCTGTGATGGAAGCCACGGCCGCCTGCCAGTTGCCCCAGCCCAGGGGTTTGAAGATCCAGGCCAGCACACCGCCGATGGCTGCCAGAATGGAGCAGTCGATCTCCTCCTCAGACAGCATCCGGAAGGTGCCGTCCACCCAGCCGAAGTAAGTGGTGAACCACACGAAGATGGTGGAGAGCAAAATGATGGTGCCGGCCTTCTTGATGAAACTCCAGCCGCGTTCCCACATGCTGCGCAGCACGTTGCCCAGGGTGGGCCAATGATAGGCAGGCAGCTCCATGACAAAGGGAGCGGGCTCTCCGGCGAAGGGTTTTGTCTTTTTCAGCATGATGCCGGAGACGATGATGGCAGCCATACCGATGAAGTAAGCAGAAGTCGCCACCCAGGCGCTGCCGCCAAAGAGCGCGCCGGCAATCATGGAAATAAAGGGCACCTTGGCGCCGCAGGGAATAAAGGTGGTGGTCATGATGGTCATCCGGCGGTCCCGTTCATTTTCAATGGTACGGGAGGCCATAATACCCGGCACACCGCAGCCGGTGCCGATCAGCATAGGGATGAAAGACTTACCGGACAATCCAAACTTCCGGAACACCCGGTCCAGAACAAAGGCGATACGGGCCATATAGCCGCAGGCCTCCAGGAACGCCAGCAGCAGGAACAGCACCAGCATCTGCGGCACAAAGCCCAGCACCGCACCGACGCCGGCCACAATGCCATCCAGGATCAGGCCGCTGAGCCACTCTGCCGCATTGGCACGCTCCAACAGGTTGCCCACCAGAACAGGAATGCCCGGTACCCACACGCCGTAATCCGCAGGATCCGGTTCGTCAAAGCCGTTTTCCTCCAGGTAGCTGACCGCGTCCACATAGGTCACAGGAACTGTGCTTTCCTCGTCTGCGCCAGCCGGAATGGCATCATACCAGGCCGTCATGGTATTGACTGCCAGAGTTTCCTCATCCTCCACGTCCACCGTGGCGGAATCAGCTGCAGGCTGGAGCGCCTTCAGTTCTTCCAGAGCGGCCGCTTCGTCAAAGCCTTCCTCTTCGACGTCAAGTTCCGCAAATGCCTCCACTGCCTGCATCGCTGCAGTATAGTCCTCACTTTCCGCAGCGTAAGCGGAGGAGCCAATGCCAAGCAGATGCCAGCCATCGCCGAATACGCCGTCGTTGGCCCAATCCGTGGCGAAGGAACCGATGGTCACCATGGAGAGATAGTACACCAGGAACATAACCACTGCAAAAATCGGCAAGCCCAGCCAGCGGTTGGTAACCACCTTGTCAATCTTATCGGAGGCGGAGAGCTTTCCGGCAGAGTGCTTCTTGTAGCACCGTTTGATCACTTCGCCGATGTACACATACCGTTCATTGGTAATGATGGACTCGGCGTCGTCGTCCAGTTCCTCCTCGGCAGCCTTGACGTCCGCCTCAATATGAGCCGCCAGATCACCGCTCAGCTGCATCTGCTCCAGTACCTTGTCGTCCCGCTCAAAGATCTTAATGGCGTACCAGCGCTGCTGCTCCTCCGGCATATTGTGAACCGCGGCCTCCTCAATGTGGGCAATGGCGTGCTCCACAGGGCCAGAGAACGTGTGCATCGGCACCGTCTTTGCGTTCTTTGCCGCATCAATGGCAGCCTCTGCCGCAGCCATGACGCCGTCCCCCTTCAGGGCGGAAATCTCCACAACTGTGCACCCCAGCGCGCGGGAAAGCTCCTGTGTGTTGATCTTGTCGCCGTTTTTGCGCACGACGTCCATCATATTGATGGCAACCACCACGGGAATCCCCAACTCCGTGAGCTGGGTGGTCAGATACAGGTTCCGCTCCAGGTTGGTGCCGTCGATGATGTTCAAAATGGCATTGGGCCGCTCCTGAATCAGATAGTTCCGGGCTACAACCTCCTCCAGCGTGTAAGGAGACAGGGAGTAAATGCCGGGAAGGTCGGTGATGGTGACGTCTGCATGCTTTTTCAGCTTGCCCTCTTTCTTTTCCACGGTGACGCCAGGCCAGTTTCCCACGAACTGGTTGGAGCCGGTCAGGGCATTGAACAGGGTCGTCTTGCCGCAGTTCGGGTTGCCCGCCAGGGCAATTTTCAATTCCATGATGGAGTTCTCCCC